>JAGLSW010000692.1 GCA_023135565.1 Candidatus Aminicenantota bacterium
GCCGGGGGCCAAACTTTTGTTTAGCTCAACGTCCGGGCAAACTCTATAACGTCTTAAGGGGGCACAAACGTCCGCTAATTAAAAGTTTTTGCGGGGTCAAGGGGCAGTTTTTTCAAAATGCGCCCCTTGCCGCCGGAGGCATGATTGTTTTACAAACAATCCGCAACTATTTCAGCAATATCTTTAACTTTACATACCTCGTCTTTTTCTTTGTCTTTGATGCCGTCTTCCAGCATGGTCATACAGAAAGGACAGGAAGTGCAAACCGTTTCCGCGCCGGTTTCCAGTACATTATCGGTCCTGATGTGATTGATACGGTCGCCTAAATGTTCTTCCGTCCACATCAAACCGCCGCCGGCTCCACAGCAGAAACTGTGATAACGGCTGTTTTTCATCTCTTTTGTTTGGACCCCGGCGCTTTTCAAGACAGACCGCGGCGCATCGAAGAGTTTGTTATGCCGCCCTAAATAGCAGGGATCATGATAGGTCACAGAAGTTTTTAACTCCTTGCTCACTTTGATTTTTCCCTGCTCGATCAATTGGGCGATCAATTCGCTGTGATGCACCACTTCGATGTTAAAATCTTCTATACCCAGCATTTTGGCGTATTCCGGGTACTCGTTCTTCAAAGTATGATAACCGTGCGGACAGGCGGTGACGATTTTTTTGACTTTATAATTTTTCAGGGTTTCGATATTTTGCTGGGCCAGGGTCTGGAACAGGAACTCGTTGCCCAACCGCCGCGCTTGGTCGCCGCAGCAGCCCTCTTCTAAACCTAAAATACCGAAATTCACACCCGCTGCTTTCAATATTTTGACAAAAGCAGTGGAAACCTTCTTGCTGCGCTCATCGAAAGAACCGGCGCAGCCCACCCAGTACAGTATATCCACATCGGCATCTTTGCTCAGGACTTTGATGTCTAATCCTTCGGCCCAGTCTGCCCGGGTAGAAGAACCGAAATTCCAGGGGTTGCTGTTGGTTTCCATACTTTTATAAAATTGATTCAGTTCCGGCGGAAAATTACTTTCCATTAAGGTCAGGCTCTGGCGTAGACCGATAATTTTACGCAGGTGCTCGTTCATCACCGGGCAAACGTGCATACAGGCCCCGCAGCTCGTGCAGGTCCAGATTTCGTCGGCTGTATATATCTTTTTCATGAGCGGTTCTAAGTCCTTGCCTTCCCCTTTGAGCAGGGCTTCTTTGTTCTCCAGCAGGAAATCTTTTATCTTGAGGATCAGGTTTTTCGGGGAAAGCGGTTTCCCGCTCTGGTTGGCCGGGCAGTAATCGTCGCACCTGCCGCAGTCCACGCAGGCGAAACCGTCGAAAAGGTCTTTCCAGGTCATGTCGGTCATATGCGTCACACCGAAAGTTTCATCGCCGGTGGCGTTTTCAAAATCTATTTTGAGCGGTTTGATGATGCCTTTGGATTTATAATCCTGGAAAGCGATATTGATCGGCCCGAAGAGCATGTGCAGGTATTTTGACCGGGGTACATAGAGAGCGAAAGCGAACACGTTGAGAATGTGCAGCCACCAGGTGATTTTGACTACAGTCAGGTCTATGGTCATCACTGAACTCATCCAGTCCGCCACCGCGCTACCGAAAAAGGCCATGTACTTGTGAGCCGGGTTGTGGGCGATCTCGGCCCCTTCGTAGAGCAGGAAGGTAATGGTGACAGTAATCAGCAGGGCGTAGATATAGGCCGACTCTTTGGAAGGATAGGTATAGGATTTGACCCGCACTACCCAGCGCCTGATAATAAAATAGAGAGTAGCCAGCA
Source organism: Candidatus Aminicenantota bacterium (assembly GCA_023135565.1). GTDB lineage: Bacteria > Acidobacteriota > Aminicenantia > UBA2199 > UBA2199 > JAGLQA01. Next base: position 1,781 of record JAGLSW010000692.1, read on the forward strand.
GTACCATGATTGCGAAAATATCCGTCCACAGGGAGTAGATAGAACGGATGGTGCCGTGACCGAACACGTTAAAACCTTTTATATAGCCTTCGACTACGTGGTTCAGGCTGACGGTGTCGAAGGTCAGCGAACCGTATAGGATAAAGATATGAACAAAGCCGGTAACAACTCGTTCTTTTTTCACCGAGCAAGTAAGAAAAAAGAAAGAGACGACCGCATCTTTTATTCTTTTTATAGGGTTCTTGAAACGGGTTTCCGGTTGGGCGGTTTTGACCAGTTTGGCTCTCAGGTAGAGGGGTTGGAGAAAACCGTAAGCTGTTAAAGCCAGTAAAGCGGTAAAAATAATAGTTTCTATCCAGTGCAGCATGTTGCCTCCTTTATTGTGCCTATTGCGGGCACGATTGTTCGATATGATTTATGTTGCGTCCCGCTGTGCGGCGGGGTTATTTTTTCGCGTGCGAACCTGCAAACATTATTTAGTTATAAGTTTAACATAAAAATCTCGCACATGCAATTTTAAAAAAACAAAAAAATGACAGAAAAAAATTATCCGATACCCCTTCCTTTCATCGGTCAAAACTGGCTATATATCGGAATCACTTATATTTAATTTCTTATAGACAAATTCCCGGACATTTCCGGCTATCTCTAAACATTCCCGGGCCTCTTCCTCAGTAGGGGTGTAAAAATCATCGGGGTATCTTATCTCTACTGCATAAAAAGAGAGGTTTCCTAAATCAATTTGCGTAAAATCATCATCTTCTTCAATGCAGATTTCAAGTAAATATTCCAGGTTGTGAGATTTTTTAAAATCTTTATTCTTAAAGACCAGGTAAGATTTAAGATATTTCTCAACTGCCTACTGGGAATGAAAACATATGGCGTCTGTTACCATATCCTCCAGGGGCAGCTTGATCTCATTTTTCGCTACTTTGAGATCATTGTTGGCTTTTATCAGCCATTTTTGCAGGTACTCGTCGATCATATCATAACCCCATCGTTTAAGGCACTCCTGACAATATGCCCGACTTTGTCTTTATAATAATCGACCTCGTCCGCGGATTTGATGACAATGTCAACATCATATCTCTGCTTCGCCAATGCCCTCCTTAGTTTAGTGAATAGCGCGATCTTTTTTTTAATTCCTATCTTTTTCCTTAAGACAATCAAGATATCATAGTCACTGCTCGAAGAGAAATCACCCCTGGCTCGCGATCCGAAAAGATAAATTTTGAATGCGGCGAAACTATCGTTTTTTAGTATCTTCGATGTGATTTCTTTTATTTTTTTTATATCCGCTTGCTTGTCCATGCCTCTATTGTACCCGATTATAAAATATTTGTAAATGGTTTTTCTATTTGCCTTCGGCAGCCTGAAATAAAAAAATTAGCCTGTCCATAACCCGGACAAGCCTGAAACAAAAAGAAACAAACCCGGTTTGCCGGGAAATTACAAATTACAAACAATTCGGCCACCCATACCTTTAGGGGCCGCATACACAGGCTGTGTCATAATTGATTTGCATTTTTCAAAATGGGGGAAATCACCTGTTTTTAAGAGAATTCGCACACAATGTTGACGTTTTTATCCCGGAAATGAGTGCCAAATGGGAAATTATTCTCAAAAATTTCCTGGTAATTAAATTGTGACACAGCCTGTACATGCGCCCTAAGGATACGGGGCGAATAAAACGATACGTCCGAAAACGGGGCGCACATGTGCGTCCCCTACGGGTATCGTTATTAGCGCTTCCTGTAAATGCGCTATAATAAACTATCTCCAGGATTGCGAGAAAATGTAAAAATTTCACGACCGGGTAACCTAAAATTGACGGGATTTGGTCGTTTACTTTAAAGGCAAGTAACCGATCCGGCTTTCCCATTCGTCCTTGAGACTCCATTCCGTCAATAAAAGAATATCGTCGACAATTAGCCCAATAGGGGCAAAAACGTCTACTTCAAATACCCCCGGCATCTTTTGATTTTTCCTGTTTATCCCGGCGGGCCAATAACCGGGCGCGTATGCCGTCTAAATGGAAAAAATCCCGGTTCTGTAGGCGTACCTGTTTGCCAATTTGGCGACGCTGTTTTACATATTCTTCGACCTCTCCCGGTCGCCGCAAATAGTAACTGATAACGGCATATACATCGGCCAGGTGAAGCGACGGATAGCGGTACACTATTTCTTCCGCGGTTGCTCCCTCATTAAAGGCGGCAATCACCGATTCGAGCGTTACCCGCGTTTTACCCACCCGCACAACGCCATCGCTGCCGGTCTTTAGAGGGGTTTGCTCATTTACTAACGTCAAGCTCATGGTCATAACTTTTACTCCACGCTCCTATTATGGCCAAATTCTATTTATTTGTCAACAAGTTCTCGGCCCAGATGGTCACTTATGCGGCCCGGATGGTCACTTACGCGACCTATTTGGTCACCTACACGGCCCACTTTGGCCTTCTCGCGCCCCACTTTGGCCGTCTCACGACCGGACCCGGTCGTCCGGCGGCCATTCCCCGGCGAATTAAGAAGAAAAAGAAAGAAAAAGGGGACAGGCCGGAAGTCTTCCATATTTAGATGATTTTACGCTTAAAATTGAGATTCTTTATCAATCACAGCGTTAATGTTTTTTCATGTGTTACGTCTTTGTGAGAAGGATTTTTCCCTTCACAAAAGAGAGAAAAGCACTTAGTCCTTTTCCCGGTTCGTCATCTAAATTGCTCTCCACTACAGTCTCTTCATCACCAATATGAAAGTGTTTCGGGAATGTCGGGACAGCCTTCCATTTTCTATGTTGGGCGTTGTCATGACGGTATATCGAGCCATCGACATGCCCTCTTTCCCAATGATAGCTGAACCGCCCTTCTAATTTTAACGAAAACCATAAATCTATAAAACTGCCATCTATCAATATAATTCTTAATTCATTAATATCTTTCATAATAACATCACTAACAATCTCATAAAATTCGATTTCTGCTATTTCTTTTAACCGGGGTAAATCAACTATCACTTGAGTTCCGCCAATGCCTTTTCCAATTCCTCTTTCTTATACTCTAAATGATCAAGCTGCTGAAATTCCTTCCAGGAGTCCTTTTCCTCGATCTCCCCACTCTTATATTTTTCCTCGAAAGCTTCAATCGAAGAAACTCCATATTTTCCCCTAATTTTATAAATCTCGATCTTTAATTCCCTGATTTTTTTCTCCAAAAAATATCTCAGACTGTCCCGGATAATATTTTCCCTGGAAATATTTAATGTCTTAGCGGCGGTGTCAAAATATCTCATTTCCAGGTTCATTTGTATACCTCCTGCTATACCTGTAAATTATGCCATACTCTATTATAGTTGAATTATTGAATTTTATCAACAAGAAACAAATATTTTTCCCAAGATGAGAAATTAGCCTGTCTCTTAAAATTTCCCAAAATTTCATCCTCTTGATTCTACGGATAAACAATGATATAATTATACGGAAAATAAGGAGGAATAAAAAATGATTTCTTATTCGCGAGAAGAAATTTTTTCCGCCACTCATGCCTCGAAAAAGTTCGGAGAGATTCTAAAAAAATTCAAAGATAGTACCCTGTCACGGGCTGCCGTATCTAAAAATAATATGATCGAAGCCATCATCCTGCCTGTCGAAGAGTATGAAAGAATTCAGGAATTAGCTGAACGGATCGAGATGAAAGAAATAGCCGAAATTATTCGTGAGCGGAAAGACTCTAAGAAGAGGTACTCTTTAGAAAAGGTATCGAGAGAGAGTGGGATCGATTATAAAAAAATATAATGTCGAATTAATCGAGGAAGCCCGGGAAGCTTTCAAAAGAATAAAAAAAAGTCATTAAAAAATGTGACAAAATGTAGGTAGATACAAATAACTATCGGGCTTTCCTGTCTCGAAAATCAGTCCCTTATTAGGGTGCCTGCGCCGTGGGCTTAGGCCTGGGGCAGAGAGACAGTGTAAAATGTAGCAGTAGTCACCTTGCCGATCTTCTTGTTTAAAAAAATCTCCCCTACTCTCTTAAACCGGTCCGGGAAATCAGTTACATAAAATTCATCTTCCCCGCCATCCTGCGCGCCGCTCAACCAACCGAGACTCTTCAAAATAGAACGCACCTTCACAGCAGTAGTAACCGCGGAATCGACCAATTCGATCCCCGGGCCCATCACCTCGGCTATCACCCCTTTTAAAACAGGATAATGAGTGCAGCCCAAAACTAAGGTGTCGATTCCCTGCTCTTTTAAAGGCAGCAAATACTCTTCAACTACCAGTTTGGTAACTTTATGATCGATCCAACCCTCTTCCACCAGCGGCACAAATAAAGGACAATCCCTGGAAATAACTTTGACGCCGGGTTTCTTTTCAACGATGGTTTTTTCATAAGCGCCCGATTTTATGGTGGCGGACGTGCCGATAACGCCTATCTTCGACTTGCTGTGCTTGACCGCCGCTTCGGCCCCGGGTTCGATAACTCCCAAAACCGGTATGTCGAACTTGTCCTGCAAATATGGCACGGCATAAGAAGAAGACGAATTACAGGCTACGACGATGATCTTTACATTCTTGGTAAGCAAAAATAACGCGTTGCCGTCGGAAAATTTTATGATGGTTTCAGCAGACTTCGATCCATAAGGCAGGCGGGCGGTGTCACCGAGATATATCACTTTCTCGGCGGGCAATTGTTCTTTTAACGCTTTGTATACGGTCAAACCGCCGATACCTGAATCAAATACGCCTATGGCTTTATTTTTCATTTCAAATTCCTTTTTATTAATACAAGGCTCTCTTTTATATCATATATTTCTTATTTTTTCAAACTCGATTTCCCGGCTTTTGGTGTACTGCCGCGCAGCGGCTTATAGGGTGCACCCGCCGGGTGCTTTCAAACTCGATTTCCCGGTCTTTTTTAATTCAAAAAAAATCCTTCTTCTTCAATTCTTCTAAGGCTGAATTCTGACGCAAATCATAAGTTAAAAATTTAGCCGGGCTGTCTAAATAACTTTTAAAAAAGCCCAATTGAAGAACATCGAGGGATCTAACGAATATTCCCTGACCGAGAATGCGAAAAATTTCCTTTGCATTGTCAGTCACAGGAGAGTCGAACATTAACAATTCAAATCTATTTGATAGGTCGGTTTCAAATCTTTTCAATATCTTTTCAAGGTCTGCGTTATCGATATACTTTTCCCGGAATTTTCTATAAACAACCGAATAATACTCAACTATAGACAATTCAGAAATGTAGACTTTATTAGCCGGGGAATTGAAAATGTTAAAAACGCTTTCACTCCTATCTTCTCGATGATAAACTTTAACCAGGGCAGATGTATCAAAAAAATAATTCAAAGACGTTCCTCTCGCATCTCCTCAACTGCTTCGCTCCAACTTCCGCCGGTTTTAGAGGTTATCTGCCATATCTCTTCTAACGATATTTCTTCTTTCGGCGTTATTTTTTCTCTTTTGAATGATTTGATGATCCTGTAGACCGATTTTAATTGGTCACGATTCAAACCCTCTAATTCTTCAGTAATCACAGCCGAAAGATTCATTTTTTCCTCTTCATTAATATACTATAAATTACCCTTTGTTGTCAACAATTTTGTGAAATCTGTGCCACTGATCAGTGAAGACCTTGCCTCCGGCGGGGGTGCGGCGCACCCAACCCATAAGCCGCAGTGGCAGCGTGTGAGCGCTTTTGATTTTCTCAACAAAAGTTTGGCCCCCGGCAGGGCCGCCGGAGGCAAGACCCTGCACCCTTACAAATTGCCGTAGGTGGCGACTAAATACTCATGAACCTGCTTCGTCTCTTGCAGCAGCTCATCAAAACAAGACTCACCCGACAAATTTTTCAAAAAATTGTCGTTCACCATATAACTGTATATGAAATCATACTTTTCCTTTTTCAACTTTTCTATAACCCGGCAGGCTTCCGCTTTCATCCCCAGCAGGGCATAAATCTTGAGGCCGTCAAAATCCTCTTTGCCGTAGATAGCAAGAGCTTCTTCCCCTTTGCCTTTCGCAGCAAGTAACAGGGCTTTAATAAACAGCGTTTTAGGATTCCCGGGAGCATATTGCTCTAATTTGGCTAACAGCCCCGCGGCTGCTTCGTATTTTTTCATGCGCACTAAGAGCTCGGCATAAGGATGAGCAAAGATAACCGCCTCCGGCGAAATTTCAAACATCCTGCCGTATCGAACAGCCGCTTTTTCATACTCTCCTAAATAGATGTAACACATGGCCAACTCATTGATTGCCGCAGTATAAAAAGGATCGATCTCTAAAGATCTTAAATAAAACTTAATACCCTGCTCACAAAGCCCGGTAAAAAGATAAAAATCACCCACTATGTAAATGATTTCCGATACATTGGGGTTGATCTCTAAGGCGGTTTTAAAATGCCGGTGGGCTTTTTCTAAGCTGCCTTTGATGAAATAAACATAGGCCATGGCCGTGTTGGTCTCCGCGGATCGAGGGTCTAAGCGGTAGGCTTTTTCGCCGCTCGTCAACACCATGGCGCGGTCGTTTTTGTCATGGGAGTAGTAAAGATAACGGTGCTCGTAAGCCCAAACAAATCCGGCATAAGCTAAAGCATAATCGGGATCGATTGCGATGGCCTTCTCAAACATCTTCACCCCGGCTTCGAAATCCCTATCCTGGCCGCTGAGCATGTATTTACTGCTGATAAAATACTTCCCTTTCAGGTAACATTCATAAGCTTCCACATTCTTCTGCCGCCTTTTTTTCATGGCATCGATTTCACCGGGCGCAAGCTTTACATGCAGGGCCTCCGCAATGGCTTGCGATACTTCATCCTGCATATCGAATATGCTTTCTAATTTCCTGTCGAAGGTGTCGGTCCAGAGATAAGATTCATCATCCAGGTCGATCAATTTGGCATTCACCCTGATGCGCTCCTCCTCTTTGCGGATACTTCCTTCAAGTACAGTCGCCACCCCGAGCTCTGCGCCGATTTCGCTCAAGGGTTTCCTGGTTTGTTTATAGCGCATGACTGAGGTGCGGGAGATGACTTTTAACTCCCTGATATGGGAGAGCTTGGTGATAATATCATCAACCATGCCGTCACAAAAATACTCCTGGTCTTTATTGGGACTGAGGTCGGTGAAAGGAAGCACGGCAACGGAATTCACCCACCTACCGGCGGGTTTTCCTTTTTCACCGGGCTGTCCGTTGAATATGATATAGGCGCCAACCGTCAAAATCAAAACCGCTAAAACAATCCCGGCTGTGAGCAGTAAAGAAGGACGGCGGCGGTATTTGGTGATACCGCTCAGTTCTTTCCTGGTTAGCCCTATCCCGGTATCCGATTCTCTTTTTACTGCGCGCAGGTCGGCGATTAGGGCGGCGCTGTTCTGATACCGTTTATCGCGCTCTTTAGTCAACAATCTATCTATTACTTGTGCCAATTCCATAGGGATATCGGCATTATGTGAACGAATGGGGGGATAATCCTTACCGGCTATGGCATAAAGCATGGAGTGGATATTATCACCGCTGAAAGGTAGTTCGCCGCTGAGCATTTCATACAAAATGACGCCTAAAGACCAGAGATCGGACCTGGGGTCCACCTCCTCTCCCTGCACTTGTTCAGGAGAGATGTAGGCTGCCGTACCCATGGTCGAACCTGTCCTGGTAAGCCGGGACTGCCCTTTTAGTTTGGCCAGCCCGAAATCCAGTATCTTTACCCTGCCTTCCTCTTCGATAATTATGTTCTGCGGTTTAACGTCACGGTGAATAATCCCCTGGCTGTGAGCTTTGCCTAAACCCGCGGCGATTTGTATCGTTAGGTCTATGGCTTCCGCGGCCGGTACGGGTCCTTTATCCATCTTCAGGTGCAATGTTTCGCCCCGGTAATAGGCCATGGCAATAAACAACCGCCGGTCTTCGGTTTCATCGATCTCATGGATATTGCAAATGTTGGGGTGTTCTAAGGCTGCTGCTGCTTGTGCTTCCCGTTTTAAGCGTTCTTTCGCTTCCGGGTTGCTTACCAGGTCCGGGGGTAAAAACTTAAGGGCAACGGTTCTTTTGAGTTTGGTATCTTCAGCTTTGTAAACAATACCCATGCCGCCCTCGCCCAATTTTTCGATAATCCTGTAATGGGATATAATTTTGCCTTTCACTATTTTTCTCCCTTATGAGCCGTGAAAAAGTCCCTTCGGAGGCATCTTAATAAAAAAGAGATTTCTTCCGCGCTTAAAGTTCTCGATTTCTCTAAATGATTTATAGTAATACCTGTTTTAACCATTTGTTTATTTTAGGGGAAATTAGTTCTTATGTCAAGTTTGATAATTCTAAATACTTATGATATTATCTTGTAAAAGTTTGCTGAAAAAACATGTTTCTTAATACCGCACTGTAAGTGCCTGGACCAAGCTTGAAAAAAAAGCCGCCGCAGGAGTAAAAAATGAGTAAAATACTATTTTTATCGCAGCCCGCATTAGGGCATGTAAATCCCCTGCTAAACATAGCGCTGCAATTAAAGGAAGAAGGGCATGATGTGCGCTTCCTCATCCCCGGGGTAAAAAACTACGACACGAAAATTAAAATACTTCAAAACCTGACCGCTGCTCCCGAACATGTGGAAAACGCCGGTATCCGGGCGGATGTGGTCAAACCCCACATCAAACTGCTGCTCAAAGCGCCTTTGATCCCCCTTACCAAAGGTTTAAAAGAGATGCATTTCGTGGCCGGTGTGTTCAGCGACGGCTTGCCCTATTATACGAAAAAACTGCTCGACTATTTCCAGGAATGGCAGCCCGATGCGATTGTTCACGAATATCTTTTTTTCGCGGCCAACATCGCCGCGGACCTGGAAAAAATCCCCTATGTCTGCGTTTATCACACCGGTCTACCCTTCTATGGTCCGCAAGTGCCCCCCTTCGCCAGCGGATTGGAAATAACCGCCGAAACCTCACCGGAAAAAGAAAAACTAATCGCCCAAGAAAAAAAATTCCTGCCCAAAGTCGACGCTAAAATAAACGCGGCCCGGGCACATTTCGGTCTCGAACCCCTGGCTTCCAACATCCTGCGGCGGCCTTATTCGTCCTGGTTAAACCTTGTGCTCAGCCACGAAAAGATCGAAGCCGAACGGTCGCAATTAGGTGAGAACACCCTTTATATAGGCCCCAGTTTTTCAAAAAGAAAGGACATCGAAGCAGGTGATTTTCCTTTCGATAAATTAGACAAAACAAAGTACAAAGTGTATGTGTCCTTAGGGACTATTTTTAATAACAAACCGCAGATATTCCGCAAGATCATGAATGCCTTAGACAATGACGTCTACCAGGTGATTATCAGCGGCGGCGGCGCATTTAAAACGCTGCAAAAAGGGAAGGTGCCGGCAAACTGCCTGCTTTTCGAGAGTGTGCCCCAGGTAGACTTGCTGCCTGAGATCGATCTTTTTATCACCCACGGCGGCAATAACAGCACCAATGAAGCGCTGACAGCCGGAAAACCGCTGGTGGTGCTGCCCGTGGGCGGCGAGCAGAACGACAACAGGCAGAAAATCGAACACATCCAGGCCGGTTTAGGGTTCGATATCGACGACTTCGACAAAGAAGATATTGCCGAAAATATAGAAGCCATCAGGGAGAACAAGATTTTTTCCGATACCGCTGCCCGGGCCCAAAAATACTTTGCCGAGACCGATGCTCCCCTCACATCGGCCCGGTTGATCTGTTGGCTCATCGAGAACAAAAAGCCTTTTCAGCGCAAGAAGAGTCTCCCTTATACCATAACCAAACATAATTTCAACGAGTATTTGCGCTAAAGCCGCCTTTCAGCAGCGTTCAGCGTTCAGCATCCGGGTTTCGGCAGTGGGGCATTCGCGAACTCTACCGGGCTGATTCCGCCGTCTAATATGTTCCCGGTTTTAAATTTCAAAAACTCGATTGCTGCTGTGCCCGGGGGAAAAATTGATCATGTATTTCGTAGAATCTTTAACAAAATTAGAATTACGGCATTTAACCTGCAAAAATGATTGACTTATGTTCCCGGATTTATTATACTAAGGCTTGAAGAAAAATCTAAATTAGTATTGCTAAAACAGGAGGTAGAAATGCGCAATGCGATAATAATGGGCGCTGCTGGCCGTGATTTTCATAATTTCAACACGTTTTTTAGAAACAAAAAGGAGATCAAAGTAGTAGCCTTTACTGCGGCACAAATTCCCGACATAGAGGGAAGAAAGTATCCCAAAGAACTGGCTGGAGAGTTTTATCCCGAAGGTATCGATATTTACCCGGAAACAGAACTCCTGGAATTGATCGAAAAATTCGACGTCCAGGATGTCTATTTTTCTTACAGTGACGTGCCTTACGAGCACTTGATGAATAAGTCCGCGGACGTCAACAAAGCCGGGGCAAACTTTATCCTCTTAGGACCTAAAGAGACAATGGTAGAAAGCACAAAACCGGTTATTTCGGTATGTGCGGTCAGGACCGGCTGCGGCAAAAGCCAGACCACCAGGAAGGTAAGTACTATCTTAAGGGACATGGGTTATAAAGTTGCCGCCATCAGGCATCCCATGCCTTACGGCGACCTGGTCAAGCAGCGGGTACAAAAATTTGAAACTGTAGCAGATTTAAAGAAACACGAATGCACCATCGAAGAGATGGAGGAGTATGAACCTCATATCGAGAATGGCGTCATCGTATTTGCCGGAGTCGATTATGAAGCTATATTAAGAGAAGCGGAAAAAGTTGCCGATATTATCCTCTGGGATGGCGGCAATAATGATTTCTCTTTTTATAAATCCGACTTAGAAATCGTGGTGGCCGACCCGCACCGGCCCGGGCATGAATTAAGTTACTATCCCGGGGAAGTCAATTTTAAGCGAGCCGATGTCATCGTCATCAACAAAATCGACACGGCCGACTTAGATAATATCCTGGAAGTAAGAGACAATATCATCGCGGTTAACCCGGAGGCAGTGGTTGTAGATGCTGCTTCTCCTCTTTATGTAAAAGATGGCCACCGGATCAGGGGTAAAAAAGTTCTCGTGGTAGAAGACGGCCCCACCCTGACCCACGGCGAGATGAAATACGGCGCCGGGATAATGGCGGCCATGAAGTACGGCGCGGCTGAGTTAGTCGACCCCAGGCCCTATGCAGTGGGAACCATTGCCGAAACCTTCGAGAAATATCCCGAAATCGGCATTCTACTGCCGGCAATGGGTTACGGCGCTCAGCAGATGAAAGACCTGGAAGCCACCATCAATAAAGTCGAAGCCGACTTAGTAGTGATCGGCACCCCCATCGACTTAGGCCGGATCGTTAATTTTAAGAAACCCACGGTTCGCGTCACTTATGAATTAGAGGAGATCGGTACTCCCACCCTGAGCGATGTGCTGCAGAATCATCCGAAATTAAAAAAATAAACTAACTTAAGCGTTTAGTGTGCCATATGGTACGCAAAAAGCACGATATCCTGCGCTGCCCGGTGCGGCGCAGGGTGCTTTTTCCCGGTCCCGGGGCTGGGGGAAGCAGATTTTGCGGCAGCGCTAAAAATTTCAGCCCCGGGCTAAAAACGGTGTACAGATGAATAATAAATTGGCCCTTATAGCTTTCGGCGGTAATGCAATGCTTTCCGCCGAGGAGAAAGGCACAGCCAAAGAGCAGTATAATAATGCAAAACATGCCGCCAAACTAATGGTCGATATCGTAAAAAAAGGTTATGAATTGATCATTGTTCACGGCAATGGCCCCCAGGTGGGAAATGTGTTACTGCAAATGGAAGCAGCCGCTAACATTGTCCCCCCTTTCCCTCTCGACGTGTGCGACGCCATGACTGAAGGAAGCATGGGCTATATGATGGAAAGAGCCATCCTTAACGAATTAAGAAAACAATCTATAGATAAGGAAGTGGTCACTCTCCTGACACAGGTCATCGTAGATAAGGAAGACCGGGCCTTTACCAATCCCACCAAACCTATCGGCCCGTTTTACAATGCCTTTAGAGCAAAGCAGTTGAAAAAGGAGAACAAATGGGCCATGGTTGAAGACGCCGGCAGGGGATTCAGGAGGGTCGTTCCTTCTCCTAAGCCAATAGACATAGTCCCCAAAAAAGCCATCCGCTCCATGGTGGAGAAAGGCATCGTTGTTGTCGCGGCCGGAGGCGGAGGCATACCTGTTTTCTTAAATTACAACGGCTATGTGGAAGGAGTAGAGGCGGTCATCGACAAAGATTTCGCCTCTTCCTTGATTGCCAGGGAAGCCGGAGTGGATTTATTTATCATCTTAACCGGGGTTGACCGGGTAGTGGAGAATTTCGGCAAGGAGAACGCCGTACCCTTAAAAGTAATAGATATAAAAAGAGCAGGGCAAATGCTTACTGAAGGGCAATTCCCTCCCGGTTCGATGGGGCCGAAGATATCCGCTTCCATCGAATATATCGAAGGTGGGGGAAAAGAAGTTTTGATCACATCCGCGGAAAAACTCAGGTTAGCGTTAATCGGAAGATCGGGAACCAGGATCGTAAGAGATTTAAAGAAAGATGCAAGGAGATAAAAGTGGAAGTTAATCTTAATATAGAAAAGGAAGATGTCGGTTTTCTAAAAAAATATTTAGAAGGGAAGACCGTTCCCGTGGAGTTGGAGGAGATTGCTTACCAGGTAGCCCTCTTTAAAACCAGGGAGAAAAGAAGCAACAAGGTAATAGTCTACAGCCCCAATTGTGAATACAAAGCCGAAGATTTGATTTACAAAGAGTACCCCGGTAAAATTCCCGTCGGTTCAAAAAAGTATATAGAGATAGAGGAAGGAGTAGTACTCCGGGTAGCTGAAACCAAAGAAAGGTTCGGTTTTTTTGAAATAAAGTTATGTTATGAAGGCACCTCCGATTTCAAGAAATATACCGATTATTTAGACCGGCAGAAAATCGAACTGCTGCTGCCCCACAAACAGGAGAAGCCCTACGCGGAGCCTGAATATCTCGCTGAAGATATCGATCCCAGGCTGCAGCAGGCTCCCCTTTTAGAACGGGACTTTAATATTTTGAAGCGAAAATTGGTCTCCGCTTTGAATAAAGAAGCGGATTTAGCTTTAGTCAGCAGAAAAGCGCTGCGCCAAAAGTACATCAAACCCATAGACGCCGAGGTATTCGACAAAATAAGAAATTTTTTGACGGAGAACAAAAAATCGACAGCCACCGAATTCTTAGTGGAGAACTTTGCCGGGATCGATCCCGGTTCAGAAGACTTTTCTTCTTATTGTTTTGCTTTGAACTATACGATGAAGACCGGCTACAAGATCGATTTCCAGCAGACCAACGATACCGGTTGGGGGAAATGGAATTTGATCTCCGTCATCTACTATATGAAGAAAGATTCTATAATGAGTGAAACAAATCCTCTTTTAGACAGGGTGGTTTTGGGGGACAAGAAAAATATCGGCCAGAAAAGGAGAAAATTTGAAGAGGCTTTATTTATCGAAGGACCTACCAGGTATTATTTAACCCAGCGGGAAGTCACAGCCGGGGCGATAAATACGAAGCCGGGATTTTTCGACTTAGGCGAGTCTATAGAAATTGAGATAATCGATGGAAAAACAAGGAAGCCCTATTTGTTTTATTATTACAGCGATGTAGATTTAATGATCGGCTTCAAGGAAATATACGAGAAATACAAAGTGCTGCAAGGCGCCGTTTTAAATTTCGAACAGTCGGCCGACGGCAAGTTGTATTTTAACATTCGCACCACCAAAAAAGGCACCATTGCCGATGTGATAGAATACGTGCCGGGAAAAAATGCCTTCAGGGCCATAGAAGAGAAGGCCGCCTCTCCTGTGTTTGCTTTCAAATCCATGTTTTTGGAGAGCACGGTTTTTAATACCATATATGAGCACATCGACGAATTCAGGAACATCGAAACTTTTAATAAATTGGTGCATAAAGTGTTCTTAGAGTTCGGCGTAAAAGAAAAAAATTACGAAATACATATTCTCCGGCTGCATCATATTTTAGACCTGATCTTTCCCACCGGTTTGAAGCTGGTAGAAGATATTCTCCTCAGTAACCCGGAATTTGTCCCTTCCGAAAAACTCTCCGGCGTTTTTTATCTCGACTCCGAAGTGGTCGCCGAGATCGAGGAGGCAGAGTACCGCAGGAAAGAGCTGGCTGTGGATGAAACGAAAAAAAAAAGGGAAGAGAGCAGGAAGCAGAAGAGAACTGAAGAGCAAAAGGTAAGAGATGAAATCAAGAAGAAAAGAGAAGAGAGGCGGAAGAAAAGAGAAGATGAGATGTTTTTAAAGGAGAAGTTGGAGAAAGAGAAAAAAGAGCGGGAAGAGAAAAGATTAGAAGAATTGAGGAAGAAAAAAGAAGCCCTAAAGAGAAAAAGCAAAGCGCCTAAATTCAAACCCAGGGAAAGCGAACTCAGGAAACGATTCTACAAGGAAGGTCAGTCGGGAACCGGGGCAGTGGAGAAAGAAGCGGCGCTCAAGCAGGATTTCCCCAAGCCCAGGGCGGAAACCCCGGTAAAAGAATCACCGGGCCGGCCGGCGCACTCCAGGAAAGCGAAGAAGAAAGCGGCAGAAGAAAATGCCCCCAAAACCCCCAAAAAAATTGCGAAGAAACCGCTCGATGAAAGCATGAGTGAAGATGAGATCAAGAGCCAGATCAAGTTGGAAGAACTAAAGCAAACAGTAGCCGATAGGAAAGAGAGACCGTCCCAGGCTAAGAAAGAAAAGAAAGATAAAAAGATAGCTTACAGTGACGACGGCGGTTTTGGCGGCGCATTTGCTTCCAAGTTAGATGAAATAGTAAAAAAAGAAGACTCGAAAGAAGATTCAAAAGAAGAAGACAAAGAGAAAAAGAGTACTAAAAAATGAAGCTGTTATATTCGTCCTGGATGCAGCAGTTGGATGCTGAAACCATAGAAAATATCGGCATCCCAGCCATTGTTTTGATGGAAAACGCCTCACAGGGAGCAGCCGCTTTTTTCCGGGAGGAATTTCCTTTAGAAAAGTATAAAAGCCTGGTTGTTTTAGCCGGGAAAGGGAATAATGGTGGAGACGGCATTGCCGTGGGCAGGATTTTGTACCAACAGGGGTATAATGTGGAGTTTATCCTGTTAGCAGCCCCGGAGAAGCTAAATTCCGACCCGGCCATAAACTTCAATATCATAAAAAATTTAGGTCTTTCTTATTCGGTAATAAAGGACAGCCCGGAACTAACCGCCCGCTTAAAAAAATACTACCCCGCCGAAACCTTTATCATCGATGCTATCTTCGGCACCGGCATAACGAAACCGGTCAAAGAGGGATTATATAAAGAAGTCATCAAGGGCATCAACGAATCGGGTTTACTCGCTGCCGCCATAGACATTCCATCCGGGCTGTCGGAATCTTTCCTGCCCGCAGCCGGAGCTCATGTTCGAGCCGCGGTAACCGCTACTTTTCAAAGCCTCAAAGTATCACACCTCTACCCGGACGGCAATAAGCACTGCGGAAAAATTAAGGTTATCGACATCGGGATTCCCCGGCGCTTGCTCGACCGTGAAGAGTATTATATCCACCTGATCACTCCCGCTGATTTTAGACATTTATTCGTTAAACGGGAAGTGGATGCTCATAAAGGTCATTTCGGCCATACCTTGAATATTTCCGGTTCTATAGAGAAGCCCGGAGCCGGGATATTGAGCGCCTTTTCCGCTCTCAAATCCGGGGCCGGTTTATGTACCGCCGCCGTTTGTTTTGAAAACCGTACTATCGCTGTGGCAGCGCACCCGGAACTAATGACCCTGATCTATAAAGATAAAAAGGATATATTAAAAAGGCTGCCCGAATTTAATGCTGTACTGGCAGGGCCCGGCCTGGGTGACGGCGCCGGTACTTATGAGATCGTCTCCATGCTGTTAGAGCACTCCCCCGCGCCTATAGTGTTGGACGCCGACGCAGTCAATGTGCTTCAGGAGCGCCGGGAAATCCTCAAGCAGGAGCGAGTGCCGCCGGTAGTAATTACCCCACATCCCGCCGAATTTTCCCGTCTCAGCGGCCTCTCTAAAAAAGAGATATTGGCGGATCGCATCGGCGTCAGCCGCGATTTTGCCCGGGAGTATAATGTCTACGTGGTTTTAAAAGGGCATCACACCGTGATCGCCACCCCCAGCGGCCAGGTATTCTTGAACCAAAGCGGTAATCCCGGCATGGCCACAGCCGGCAGTGGGGATGTATTGTGCGGCATGTTGGCCGGTATGATTTCGCAGTTTACAGGCAAGTTTCCTTTAGCAGTCATACTGCAAGCCGCAGTGTTCATTCATGGTTATGCCGCCGATAAAGCGGTTGAAAAAGTCGGGGAAATCAGCCTCACCGCCGCGGACATCATAGAACATATCCCCGCAGCCATACAGGGTTTAGATGATTACAAAAGCCAATTCTTGTTCTCCTGAAGAGACCTATCGAGTCGGGGAGAAAATCGGCAGCGCATTAAAAGGCCGGGAGATTATTCTTTTATCCGGTGAATTGGGAGCCGGGAAAACGCTGTTGACTAAAGGCATTGCCGCTGCTATCGGGATTGACCCCGGTGAAATTGTCAGTCCTACTTTTACTATCATGAACTGTTTTGAAGGCAAATATTTTTTATATCACATCGATCTTTACCGTTTAGGGGAGAATTTAAAGCGCATGACCGACGGATTACCGGAGATCGATGATAATATCGACGAAGGGGTTATCGTTATCGAATGGGCGCAGTACTTGCCCGGATTATATTTCCAGTTAAAGAATTCCGTAAAAGTAGATATCAAGGTTATAGAAGAAAACACCCGGGAGATTAGTGTGCAACCGGGACGGGCGTTCTATTAGAAAAAAAATTAGCCTACCATGAAATTACTCTGCCTCCGGCGGCCCTGCCGGGGGCCAAACTTTTGAAAAAGTTTGATCAAAACTTTTGATTA
>JAGLSW010000693.1 GCA_023135565.1 Candidatus Aminicenantota bacterium
TATCTGAGCAAAAACGGGTTACTTTATCTGAGCGCTATAGTTTTATAAATAAAATCCAAAGCGTCCCGATTAATAAATGCCTCCGGCGGTCCTCAACGCATCCGTTTTTTATTTTTCTTTTTTTTGCGGCTGTCCTGTTTTTTTCTTTGCCGGGGGCATTTTGAAGAAGGCGTCATCTAATTCTACATTGGGTTCCACGGACTCGAAAACGATCGTTCCCTGGTCCTGGCCGTTTTGTTTTGTGGCAATGGAGTGGGGGTACATAACTCCGGCAACCTCTTTATAGTCGCCGTAGAACATCTCGGTGGTAATGTCCTGCTCACCGATTTTGTTGGTCATGATGGACTTGATTTCGATAAAAGACTCGGCGTCTAAGAAAAAATACACGATCTTGCCCGATTTTTTGATCAATTTCAATTTGAAGACCTGGGTGCCTTCCATATCTTCTTTGCCTACCAGTTCGTATTTAAAGCCCTTCTTTTTATAATCGAGGAAAGGATCGTCCATCATATCGGCGTTATCTTTTACCATTTCCGCCATCTGGCCGGTAAGCTCCTGGGGGTCTTCGCTGCCGGTAAGGGGTGAAACCTGCCAGGCTACGCTGCCGTCGAAAGCAAAGATCATTTTTTTTTCGCTTATCAGCATTTCCATCTTGAACATATTGGGATGTTTGAACCACATAGTGCCTTTTATTTCCATACCGCCCATCCCCGTTTTGGTGTTTGCTTTGATGGTTTTCAGGGCCCTGATTTTTTCCGCTCCGCCTTTCACTTCCAGGTTTTTGCTAATGATTTCGTCCACGGACTGGGCCTGGCACAGGGCGCCTACCATAAAGATTGCTATACATACAACGATAATTTTTTTCATTTTTCCTCCGAAAAGTTTTTGATTGGTTAACTATTGTTTACGAATAAAAATAAAAAAAGTTTTAATCACCACAGAGGGGTGCGGCGCACCCACCCTATGAGATCATCCCAAACGATATCTTCTTTTTTAGAAAATCTTCTCAAAAAAAAATATTTTTCCCGATGAGTAGCACAGAGGTGTGTTACATACCGAAAATTTTGACCTTTACTCCATCGACGGTGTTTTCTTTTTTGAATATTTTGTCCTCCCATTTGACTTCGGGATTTCGATCGAAAATTAATAAATAACCTTCTTTAGTGCCGCATTTATCCATATATTCCAGCAATTGACGCGAGCCTTCGTCCATGACCGTTTCTAAGCTTGAATGTAGGTGACGCAGTTTTAATTCGAGCACTACTTGCTGGACTGATTTTTTCTTAAAGGGCCATAGAATTAGTAAATCGGTTCTCTGCCTACCTAACCCGTATTCCCTTTCCACCCGGCCATGACTATTGACAATGCGCTGCAGGAACGCCTGCAGTAACAACTGCGGGCCGGCTTCCGCATAGTCGAAACCATCTACCCAACTTTCGAAATGTTTCCTGAAAAAATCTTGAAAAGCCGTCAACAGCTTATCCATATCCAAACTGCCGTCTTCATCTTCATACCAAAGGGCTTCCTGGTAAATGGTTAATTGGGCGCTGTACGTTAGTTCCCTGGGTATGACCTCTTTGTATATCCTGTTGGAAATCTTGATCTGCCGTTCTTTTTTTATCAACCCTAAATCTACGGCATAGTCGATATCATCGGTAGGAATTTTTTCTACATCCCCGAAACCGGAAAGGATGGGTTCTAACACTCGCCTGATTCGCGGTTCCGATAACTTGTCGGCCAGTTGATCTAAGTGGGTTTCCCGCCGCAGGATGAGATTCTCTTTGGCTTGTTCGATCATCGCCCCGGTGATTGCCCGCTTCCTGTCCAGGCCCTCTTTCATCCTAAAACATATTTCATACCCCAGCGCATTCACCAACCAGGGCTGCCCTTCGGTCAAATCCCACAGCAGGGGAAAAACATCCGGCTTGAACTTTTGGCCCGTATCCTTTGTGTGCTGATCATACAACGTCTTTATTTCTTCCCTGGAAAAGCTGCCCATACGTAATGATTCCGCTTTTATATTAAAGGCGCTGCCCCCGGTAATTACGGCTTTTTCTTTATCCGAGTGGATGCGGTAATCCCTGACATCGCGAACACCGCATAAGATAATACTCTGGGGAAATAACCCGGGGCGATCGGTATAGCCGCTTCTCAACTGGCGAAGCACTGAAATCAGGGTGTCGCCCACCAGGGAATCGATTTCGTCGATAAGCAGTACGATAGGGACGCTACTGTCTTTCGTCCATTGTTTAAGCGTTTGATAAAGCGCCGATAACTCGCCACTTTCATCGAAAATTCGTTTCCGGTTGTTATTTATATAAGGGTCCTCAAGATAGTCGTTGGCCTTAGTTGCCAACACATCGAGAATGGTTTTTATTCCTGCTTTCACATTCTCCCTGGCAGCCTGGGCCATTTCCACGTTCACATACAGGCATTTATATTGACCTGTTTTGTTAAGGTGGTCCATGAGAGCTAACATATAAGATGTTTTCCCTGTTTGGCGCGGGGCATGCAGCACGAAATACTTTTTTTGAGCGATAAGGGATAGGATATGCTTTAAATCGAACCTGTCTAAAGAATCTATATAGTAATGGTCTTTGCTATTTACCGGCCCCGCTGTATTAAAAAAACGCCCTATTTCAAATAATTCTTCGCTGGGGCCGGGAATTATCCGGGTATCTTTCGGCTTGCTCTTTTCTTCGCCTATATCCAGTGCATTAAGGGCACCGAGGAACTCCGCCGCGTTTTGATAGCGATCTTTTGGGTTTTTTGCCATTGCTTTTTCTATTATTTTTTGGAGTGCAGGAGGAGCTTCGGGGTTCATATCGAGGATATTGGGGACATCTTTTTTTATATGACCAAGCATTATTTCAGATCGCTGCCCATCAAATGGAACTTCGCCGGTTACCATTTCATACAGGACAACCCCAAAAGAGTAGACATCGCTTGTTCGATTTAAACGGCTAATATCGTCGAATTGCTCAGGCGACATATAATGGGATGTACCCAGGGACATTCCGGGTGCTGTCAGTTTTGCCCAGTTCAACAAATCCTTTGCCAGCCCGAAATCTATCAGAACAGCTTCATCTGATTCCCTCTTTATCATTATATTACTGGTTTTTATGTCTCTATAAATGATGCCCTTTTTATGAATCGCATCGAGAGCAGATAGTATATTTTTTGAAATTTGAAAAACTCTATTCATGTCTATGGTTGACCGGTCTCTTAATTCCCTTTTTAGCGTTTCTCCTTCGATGTGCTCCATAATCAAATAGGGAATTTCAATACCTCTTTGTTCGTCTGTAACCACCCCAACGTCTTTAACAGCAACGATATTTGGATGTTTTACACTCTGGCATACTTTTGCTTCATTGATAAACCTTGCTTTGACTCCGGTTAGATATTGTATGTTTTCTTCATCTTCACTGTATTGATGCATTCCCTTGGTGATATAATCAGCATCCATTATCTTTAGAGCAAATTCTTTCTTCATTAGTTTATGATATATTTTATAGACATTGGAATACCCACCACCACCCAATTTGTCTATCAAATCATAGTCATCGTCAATTTTGGATAACACGAGTTTTAAATCAATATTCTGCTTCCATCTGTCTATTTTCATTAAGGCCTATCCCTCCAACTATGATTTACCTGCAAAGAGAAGGACACCGGCTGAACCTGGAGTAAACGAATATTTCCCCTGCTCTTTTTCGCTGATTCGGCATGCGTGACCGAGGCGAATAAAAGCGCGCCCTCTTTTTTATTTTTTAAAACCGCTAAATATTGTTCCATTTTATTTCTCAAACCCTATTTTACCACAAAATGGTTTTTTTTCACAGGCAAGCATCAGGCTGTTTTCGGAGTTCGGCATCCTGCATTAAGCAAATGGCAGTCCTCTCGAGAAAATGTCGAAAATTCCTCTCCCGGTGTCGCCGGGGAACTTGCTCGACTACGTGACTCTATATATCCAACCAGCGCGGGTCTTCCGTGTACGCAATGCCATGCGCAAGACAATACTCCTCCGCCTCCTTCGTAAATCCTTCACGGGAAAAAATAAAATCTACAATCGGGCTTAACTGCTCTAACTCCACGATCTGCTTCAATTTTTTCTCAAATTCAAGAACTTCATCTTTGGAAAATTTCTTCTTGTCCCGGTTCTTGACTTCACCTATTATAGAATAACCTTCGGCCAACCTGGATCGGGCATAAATGTCCACACTAAATCCTTCCGCAAACTCCGGGGCATAACGGTAACTCCATACCCTGCTGTAATCACAAAATTCAAAATCCGGCGGCAAATTATGAGTAATCGATTTTAACAAGTCACTCTTCTTCCGGGCATGATACATTAATTGACTCAATATCAAATATTCGGCAAAATATCCTTTCTGATAGTTGTACTTGCCCTGGAGCCGGTGATACTGCTTCTTTAGTTTCTCGAAAGCCTCGCGGTACTCCCGGCCTATCTCACCTACTTCAAAATCCTCGATTTCATCCTGGTAAACACCGCGAAACACCTTGCCGAAAATATTATCCTGTACGCCGCGATAATAGAAATAAGACCGCCCCTGCTCGATAATATCTGCTTTGACCAGGGCTTTGAGCTTCTTCTCTAATTCGGCGTCGGTCATGTCTAAACTCAACTTTTCCAGTAACTCACGGCGGGTCACTTCCCGTTCCTTGTGCTTGCACAAATAAAGCACGATGTTTTTGGCATACCTGTCGTTCACCCGGCTGAAAGCTGTAGTCACATACTCCATCCAGGTGGATTTGATCTCTCCTCGATCATTCAAAGTCTCGAACTCTAAGGTTTTCGACAAGCCTTCTATAGTCGAAAGGTCTTTGTCCCGGTACTGCGAACGCAAAATAGAACTAATGTAAAAAGGGCTGCCTTCTGTTAACCGGGCAATAAGAAAAGCCGTCTCCTCGGTAACGGGGACATCGAAAAAACGGGAATACTTGAATATCATTTCCACGGCTTCGTCTTCGGGCATGTTTTCTAAAGGCGTGAACCTGAACCGGGCGGGCAGCATGGTAATCAATTCATTCATCAACCAACCTACCCAACTGCCGGAAACCAACAGGGGAGCGGTTTTACTCTCCGCTGTGCTTAAATACCCTCCGGCCAGGTCATCCGCCAGGCGGGTTTTGGCTTCGTCCCAATAGATCATAGCGTTTAAGAATTGAAATTCATCGATGATCTGTACGATAAATTCTTTCCTGATAAAGGCCACCGCTTTGGGCATGTCGCGAACACTCTGCCACAAAAGGTCCACATGGCCGCTCTGCGACGCATGCTCGATGCCTTCGATGATTTCGATTAAATAATCCAGGCCCTCTTTTGCGGCGGCTTGTTTCGCCCTGTCGAAATTAGGTTCTATCAACGGTTTTAGATAAATGGCTTTCCTGCTCTTAAAAGCAATGTACTGGTAAATGAAAGTAAGGAAAAAATCCTGGCAAAAATCCACTACCCATTTTTTCCCTTCTTTGACTTCATAGTAAAAAGGGATTACTCCGCCATTCTTATCGAAAGTGATATTGAACAATCGTTCCATAAGGGCGCTTTTTCCCATTTTGCGGCGAGCCAGGATAGCGGTGCTTTTGGATTTTCTTTCTTCGATCTCCCGGATCCATTTGAGAAAAAAGGCCAGTTCTTCTTTCCGGCCTACAAATAAGTCGGGATTACCGATTCTTTCTTCTAACGAATATTCCATGGCTTTTTTATACCATAAAAAAAAGAAAATATCAAAAATCAGCGTGGATTATTTTATTCCGGGAATAAACCGGAGTGCTATGAACATTTTGCCTCCGGCGGCCCCTGCCGGGGGGGCCAAACTTTTAAAAAAGTTTGAACAAAACTTTTCATGAACGAAACGTTTCGTTGAACATATTGTACGCTTCTCCCTGGTTGTTGTAGGTTGGTAAGTGCAGTCAATGTCGCGGTGGAAAAAAATGGGTACCGACAATTTTGTTATAAACCCACCATGGTGATCTTTTTGCCCTGGTATTCGATCTCTTCAAAATAAAGCTTCTCCTCCCACTCCTTATCACCGGGGTCGAATATCACTAAATAACCTTCCTCTAAACCTAAACCGTCTAAATACCGGGACAACTGTTTTTTACCGTCTTCTACAGTGTAAGAATGCCGCTGAATCTTCAACTCCAGGGCAAATTCCTGTTTGCCGAACCTGATCAGGATGTCGATACGTCCATTGCCTACGGCCATTTCCCGGATGATTTCACCGCTGTTGTTAACCACCCGCTGCAAAAATGCCATCAGCAGCAAATGATGAGCCGATTCCTTAAATGTATACCGCTCTAACCAGGCTTCGCTGTTCCTGCGATAGAATTCCTGGAACTCTTTTAACAATTTTTCCATATCTAAAACGCCGCTCTCTTTCACAAACCAGGGCGTTTGAATTTCCATGGGCAGCGACGCCTGTATGGTATAGGCCATGATGCGGGGTATGATTTCCGCATAAATTGAGTTGGCAAATTTTAAGGGATCGGAACGGCTGACGATGCCTAAATCCCTGAGATAGGCTATGTCATCGTCCAATATATCATAGGCGATATTGTCCCCATTAATAATGGCTTGCACGATGCGTTTGACCCGCTCTTCTTTTAATTTGTCTACCAAACTGTCTAAATGAGTATCCCGGCGTTGGATCAACTGCTCTTTGGCCCGGGCCACTAATTCCAGGGTGATTTCTTTAGAAAAATCATACTTGAGTAGCTTCATTACGATCTGCCGCGCCAGCGCATTGGTCAACCAGGGCTGACCGCCGCTGAGCCGGTAAATTTTTTCTTTGACTGCGTTGGAGAAAACCTGCCCGGTGGCTTCACCATGCAGGTCTAACAGTTGGAAAACCTCTTTTTTGCTGAAGTCGGTCAAAAAAAGGGAATCGGATTTTACATTAAAAGGAGATGCGGTGCCTAAGGAGGGCATGCCGTCCCGGATAACGGCTTTGTACTCCCTGATGTCCCTTAAACCCACCAGCACAATCGACGCCGGAAAATGCCCCGGCCTGCCCTGGTAGCCGTCCCTTAACTGCCGCAGTATCGAAATTAGAACATCATCAAACAAGGCGTCGATTTCGTCGATAAACAGCACCGACGGCTTTTTTTGGCTTTTGGCCCATGTTTCCAGGTACTCTTTTAAGTCTATGTATTGTGTTTTTTTGGGATTTTGCGGCCGGTACTTTTCCGGCAGTTGTATGTCAGCCGCCCGGTATACGCAGTCGATGAGAGTTTCATTCGCTTTATCCACAGTGATGCTGCGGTACCCGGCCCGTTCAAAGGACACCACTAAGGCGATATGTTTTCCCCCGGCATTGAGTTTCCGCGCCAGGGCGTAAAGATAGGTGGTTTTGCCGGTTTGCCGGGGAGCGTGGATAGTAAAATAGAGTTCCTCATCGATTAGTGTTTCCACGTCTTCTAAACGCGGCAGCGGGTCTACCATATAGTGTTTTTCGGGGAAACACAACCCGGCGGTATTAAATGTTTTGTACTTTCTTTTTTTGTCGCTCATGCCCTAATAGTAGAATTATTAACAGGAAATGTCAAGTAAGCGTTCAGCTTTGGAAAACTGAACCCGGTGCGCAGGGGAGGCGCTTTTGCTTCTAAATTATTAAAAGTTTTGATCAAACTTTTTCAAAAGTTTGGCCCCCGGCAGGGCCGCCGGAGGCAAAGTAATTTTATGCCAGGCAAAATAAGCAGGCCCTGATTTTTTTTTCTTCTACTGCTTGAATAAATCTATAGTATACAATATAATATCTAATGATTAAAACAATCCATTCGAGAAAAATGGAAACTTTAGGAGGTATCATGAAAACTAAAAAATTATTAATACCGGTTTTATTACTACTGGCACTCTCTTTTTCCCTGACCGCGGGGGATTTTAAACTGGATTCATATATTTTCGGCGACATCAAAGCCCGCAATATCGGCCCGGCTGTGATGAGCGGTAGGATTACCGATATCCAATGCGTGACAGATAACCCGGATATCATCTATATCGGCACTGCCAGCGGCGGCCTGTGGAAATCGAAAGACCGGGGGATTACTCTTAAGCCGGTTTTCGATAAGTTTACTATGTCTATCGGCTGCGTGACCATAGATGAGAAAAACCCGGATACGGTCTGGGTGGGCACCGGCGAAACCAACATGAGAAACAGCATTTCTATCGGCACCGGGCTTTACCGCACCACGGACGGCGGCACTTCCTGGAAGTTCATGGGGTTCGCCGATTCCGAAAGAATCAGTAAGGTGATTATCGACCCCAGGGACTCGAAGGTGATCTATGTGGCTGCCGCCGGTCACGTGTGGGACGACCATAAAACAAGAGGCGTCTATAAATCGATAGACAACGGCAAAACCTGGAAACAACTCCTCTACATAGATGAAAAAACCGGCTGTATCGACTTAGATATTAATCCCAAAAACCCGGATAGCCTGCTGGCAGCTATGTGGGAATTCAGACGTAAACCTTACTTTTTTACTTCCGGCGGTAAAGGCAGCGGCCTTTTTAAGACCGACGACGGCGGCAAAACCTGGAAAAAAATCAAAAAAGGTTTGCCCAAAGGTAACTTAGGCCGGATTGCTCTCGATTTTTCTCTTTCTCACCCGGAAATTGCCTTTGCCATCGTGGAATCCGAAGAAAAGACCGTTCTTTACAAAACCTCGGACAGCGGCAATAGCTGGCAGGAAGCAGGGGCAGGTTTCGGCATTAAAATGAGACCCTTTTACCTGGCCTGCATTAAGGTTGATCCAGTGGACCCGAAACGAATCTACAACCCCAGTTTCGTACTCTCCATCAGTAAGAATGGCGGTAAGTCTTTCGACTCTGCTTTAATGAATTTTGGCAGCGGCATGACGGTGCACCCGGACCAACATGCCATCTGGATAAATCCCAAAGACCCCAAACACATCCTGTTGGCAACCGACGGCGGTGTTTACGTATCCTACAACAGGGCGGGTACCTTTCGCCACCTGACCAACCTGCCGGTCTCCCAATTCTATCATGTTAGTTACGACCTGGAGCTTCCCTACAATGTGTACGGCGGCCTGCAGGATAACGGCAGTTGGTATGGCCCATCGAATGTGATCGGCGGCAGTATTTTAAACAGGGATTGGAAAGAGGTGGGTTTCGGTGATGGCTTTTATGTGTTCCGCCACAGGGAAGATAAAGATATCGTCTATTATTCCTGGCAGGGAGGCATGCTGCAGAGAGTCAATGAAAAGACCAAAGAAAACGCCGCGATCAAACCCCTGCCTTCTGAGGGCGAACCGCCCTACAGGTTCAACTGGAATGCCGCTGTGGCTTTGAGTCCCAGCAATAAAAAGACCCTCTATTTCGGGGCGCAGTTCCTTTTTAAGTCCATGGATATGGGCAGGAACTGGCAAAAAATTTCCCCGGACCTGACTACTAATGACCTCCAAAAACAGCAGCAGCACAAGTCCGGCGGGCTTACTATAGATAACACCACGGCGGAAAATCACTGTACCATAATCACTGTTTGCGAATCCCCTTTAGACGAAAATATTATCTGGGTGGGAACCGACGACGGCAATTTGCAAGTCACTACTAATGGCGGCAAAAAATGGAAAAACGTGGTTAAAAATATCAAAGGGCTGCCAAAAAACACTTGGTGTCCTACGGTTGAAGCCGGACATTACGAAAAAGGGACGGCTTATGTGGTTTTCGACGGCCACCGCACAGGCGATAGAGCCACCTATGCGTACCGTACCGGGGATTTCGGCAAAACCTGGACCTCCCTGACTACCCCGGAACTCGAAGGCTATGCCCACGTCATCAGGGAAGATATCGTGAGACCCAACCTGCTCTTTTTGGGCACCGAATTCGGTCTTTATGCCTCTTTCGACCGGGGCAAAAACTGGGTCTATTTTAAAGAGACCCTGCCTAAAGTGGCGGTTCGGGATATCCAGGTGCACCCCGTGGAACATGACCTGATTTTAGGAACCCACGGCAGGGGCATATACATCCTCGATGACATCACCCCCTTAAGACACATAGAGGAAAATGTGTTTGCAAAAGATGTGGTGATCCTGCCTGCCCGGCCTTCTTTCGCGGCCCTGCCCGGCATGACTTTCGGCGGCTGGAGTCTCGGCGGCGACACCGAGTATTTCGGTGAGAATCCGCGCAGCGGCGCCACTATCACCTATTACCTAAAAAAGAGGCATATTTTCGGTGAGTTTAAACTGGAAATTTTGAACTCCAAAGGTGAAGTAATTAAAAAATTGTCCACCGGCAAGAGGCGGGGCATCAACCGGGTTTATTGGAGTATGACCTTAAAAGCTCCCAAATCAGGATCGTCCCCGGGCTTAAGCGGGATGGTTTTCAGCGGCCCAACGGTTGATCCCGGCGCCTATACGGTGCGGTTGACCAAAAACAAAAAGGTCTATACGTCGAAGATCGAACTGCTTCCCCACCGCCTGTCTACCCACAGCGAAGCGGACCGCCGACTGCGGCAGAAAACCATCTGGAAAACCTATGCCATGCTGGAGCACATGGCTTATGTGGCAGACACTTTAAAAGATATAAAAACTGCCCTAAAAAAGATATTGAAAAAAGAAGACAAAAAATTATCGGCAAAGACAAAGAAGTTTTTTAAAAGCCGGACGGCAAAAGCGCATGCCCTCTGGGGTGAAATGATAGACGAAGCCGGGAGTATTTACAGCAGCGAGGGATTGCAGGGTCGGGTGATCGAAATCTATTCTTCGGTCAACAGCTATGCCGGTAGGCCCACGGAGTCGCAACTGGCCTATATCGACAGCCTGGATAAATCGCTGGATAAAATTGAGAAAAGGTTCGATAAATTCGTAAAAGAGGATTTGGTTAAGATCAACGCCCTATTGAAAAAACAGGAAATCAAGGAGATAAAAATTCTCACGGAAGAGGAATATATAAAGAAGGCGAAGAAAGATTAAAAAGTGGAACTATCGACTCCCGGTATGGAGCCGTAAAACTTTTATACTTAAAAGATAGCCCGTTACCCGCGGAACTGAGGCGCCGTAATAAATTACTGCGTCTCGGACGCCGGGTTTCGTCCCGGTTCTTTCGGGCTGCTGCTATCCGCGGCCCATAATTTGATCGTACTCTTTGTCGTCCACCGGCGCTAAGCGGCCTTTGCCTTTCAGGTCTGAGAGATTAATATCGGCGATGCAGCGCACCATATCGTAATTTAGTATAAGTCCTCCCTCGAAGTGTGCTGTGCCTTCTCCTTTTTCAAAATCGCAGCCCACATATTTACAATTGGGCTTATCTAATTCGATGCCCACCTCTGTACCTGTTTTGGTAAACAGGATATGGACGTAATTTCTATCGATGCATTCTTTCAAAGATTTGGCTGTCTTTTCGTGAGGAGAAGCCTCAACCGATTGCTCTTTGGTCAGTCTTTCTACTAATTCATTCATGTAAATCCTCCGTTATTTTTTTGGATTTGATGTTCTATTTTAGAAAACATGTTGGTGAAGCCACATATTATCACTATCTACGGAAATAATCAAGCCCCCGGTGATTTTTTTAATGAAACTTAACGGAAAAATTCTCGCAGTTCTTTGCCATAGGAGAAAAGAGAGGGGGTGCCTCCTGTATGCAGGAAAAGGACATTCTCTCCTTTCTTAAAATAGCCTTTGTCGATCAGGTCGAGCAGCCCCACCATGGCTTTGCCCGTGTATACAGGGTCTAACAGCAGGCCTTCCGTTTCCGCCACAAGGCGGATTTTGTTCGCCGTCTCTTTGTTGAGAATGCCGTAGCCTTCTTCGATATAGTCGGTAAACACGATGATGTCTTCCGGCTCGATTTTTTTATCGACGCCCAATCCGGTCAGGGTTTCCCGGGCTATGGTTTTTATATATCGGCTTATAGTGGTTTTGTCTTCGCTGACGCTGATGCCCACGACTTTCGTTTGCGGAGAGAAAA
The DNA here is from genome assembly GCA_023135565.1 of Candidatus Aminicenantota bacterium. Lineage (GTDB taxonomy): Bacteria > Acidobacteriota > Aminicenantia > UBA2199 > UBA2199 > JAGLQA01. Next base: position 11,948 of record JAGLSW010000693.1, read on the forward strand.
TTTTGGCTCCTGCCAGGAGACCGGCGTGAGTGCTTCCCGATCCTGTGGCTGCCACCAGCGCATCGAAGGATACCTGCTGTGACTCTGCCTGCTGTAAAATCTCCAAAAAAGCGTTAACATAACTCAATGCTCCTAAAGGCCGGTTCATGGAACCTTCTAAAAGCGAACCGCCGATAGGGGCGATGTAGGGTTTGTTTCCTTTTTCCTCTTCTTCTTTATAAATGAGATCGACTATGTCTTTTATTCCCGCCAGTTCCATCAGTTTTTGCTTTTCCCCCACCTGGCAAATACGTATATCCGCGGAGAAGATAGAATCTAAAAGGGGATTACCGTCGTCGAATGTTACCTGGGAACCGGGTTTTTTCAACAGGATCAATATAGGCTTAACGCGGCATATGTTGGCCGCAGCCGCCACCTGGCGGCACCAGTTGGAATGCAGCCCGCCCCAGGTGATTATAGATTTTGCTTTTTTTTTTAGGACATCGGCCATTATCCACTCTAATTTCCGGGCCTTATTTCCTCCCATAGCCAGGCCCGTCTGGTCGTCTCTTTTAAAGAAGATGTTGACGTCTTTAAATAGGGGCGAGGGGTTTCTCATTTTTTCCAGCGGGGTAGGGAGGAAACACAGTTTTACTGTAGTCATGGCTGCCAGTTTTGTTTTTGCTTTTTTCGCCAAATTCATGTTAGCTCCTTTACTATATATTCATATCAAAGGATTTGCAAAAAGTCAACAATCTTTTCTTTTATTTTTATAAAATACCGGCTCTTGCAAAGCGGGGCTTATTTTGATATTATTTTTTATTAATAGGCTATTAATTTGCCTCCGGCGGCCCTGCCGG
>JAGLSW010000694.1 GCA_023135565.1 Candidatus Aminicenantota bacterium
GGCCGCCGGAGGCCCTGCCGGGGGCCAAACTTTTGAAAAAGTTTGAACAAAACTTTTGTTTAAAAAAACGAAAAGCCCCCTATAAAAGCTTTAAATTTTTCTTTTTCCAAAACTGAACACTTACCCGCGGCGCGGTGGGGACGGCGTCTGCCCAAAAAAAATAAATCACTGCAGTACGATGCCGCAAATAGCCACAAGGGGCATCAAGCTGTTCCGAACTGCAAACCTTAAGAATTCGTGCTTTGAAATTAAGTCTGCCAGGGGCGGCGAATATTTGTAATATAAATTTACAAAGCGGCGGCCAAACTCGCTGCGCATAAGGTAGGTATCCCTGAAATCTCTTAACACCTGCACATAGGGATGATAGACGGAATTAAATGCAGCCGTGGCTATAAAACATTTTTTCGATGGGTTATCGTCTCCGTTGCCATCGCTGCTTTTCGTTTTTATGGTGATTGTTAGATAAAAAGAGGTTTTATTGTTCTCGGTAAAATCATCTTGTTCATAACCATTTATAGTTATTATAACGCCTATATAATAGGTGCCTGCGGGGATATCTGCCGGTATGTCGGAACTAATATCGAACACACTGCGGCTCTCGCCGTCGAAAGTTTCCCAGTTCCAGTATGAACCTATTTTGTAATCGTTGGTGGTGATGTTCCTATCCGTGGATAGGTAAAAACGTACCCGGACGTCCTCGACTTCGTTATAACTATTGTTCTCCACGGTGATATTATTCAAAGAGATGCTGTCCCCGGGATAATAAGAAGAGGCATTGGCCGTCGAATTGTGCAAACCGTCATCAGCATAGTAAGACTCGACACCTACATCCACTATTTCTATTATATCCGTCCAGTTGTCATACAAACGGCGGAAGCAATAGGCATCCGCCCTGTGAATACCGCGCCCGTTTTCTACTATATGGTAATAATATTGATGCACCACCGTAAGACGGTCGTAATCGTAGGTTTCATGGTAGCCCCAATCACCCTCTTCACCCCGCTGCATCCCCCAGGTGTGTGCCAATTCATGCATGGCAACCGGTTTGAGAAGAATTACATCTTCATTGCCGATAGCAAAACTTTCATCATCGGTCCAGTCGTATGAAGGATTAAACAGGACGTCCGATTCTATAAGCAGGCCGCAGGGAGTGCTGCGCCACCAACTGTGCGCCCAGGCTAAGTACCCATTCCAATTGACGCCGTAAATATTAGCCATAGTGGAATCATCCACCCAACCGCAGAATTCGTTTTTGTCGTTATGACCGAATTTCCCATCGCTGTTTTTTTTCCGGTACACATCCATAAACCGGTTCCATGTATTGAGACAAAAATTAAGACTATCATATGACCACCAGTCGTCGGGCACCCTTTCCATATTAAAAGGTAAAGAATGATAACCGCAGTACCCGAGCTGGCCCCCTTGTGGCGTATCCACGGCGGGCGCTGCTAAAACCCTTTCTCCCGCATTCGGCAGGCCTGTACCTGTTTCTCCATGTAGGGCCCGAGTTTGTTCGTTGCCCTGGAAGCCGGTCTCGCCCTGCTTGTCCCGGTTTATCAAGTATTCGAAAGGAACCTGTTCGATATTTCCCGGGATCGCAGACCCCTCGCTTTGACCACCTTTATGGGCCGGGGGCGCCGTCCGCTTTGCCGGGGTCGCCGCCTGACTTTTGTTTATAAATAGCGAGCCCAAGCCCTGCAGCCGGAGTCTTCTTTTTTTTAATGGTGTTTGCAGGGCAGTGTCTTTTATATAGCGGATAAAGTCGGCAAACTTCAGCGCCTGGGCCGTCTTAGCCTGCCGTCTGTACCCGGGTAAAGACAGCGAAGCCGAATCCGCGGGATCCTTTGCCGCCGGTGCAGCAGCGGAGAACTGTCCGAAGTGGTCTTCCCGGCTTTTATCGTAAACCGGGAATCCGCCCTGTATATAAGATACCGGCAATTTGCTCCTGGTAAATTCTTGTGCATTCGTTTTTAGGACAACTTTTTTCCCGGCGGTCAAAAGGAATTCCGTCCCGGTGCGTACATCTTTTACTACTTCGAAAAATCCCTGGGAACCGCCGATGACCGGGTTGATGTAGGTTTTTCCATCATCGCCGATGCATAGGAGATACCTGTGTCCCAGGCGAAACGAAGGCGCTGAACTTACGCTGAGGCACAACTCCCCCACACAGCCGCCGGCATATTTTAGGATAATAGAAGATAAGTTTTTTTGCGCTGATCGATTAGTAGAATGGACAACGGATATGTCGCTAAAAATCACCTCTGTAAAAATTAAGGTCTGCTGTGGGTTGAAGTAACTGTCCCGGCTCTCAACCGTACCGGCGAAGATAATATCCGCGCTTTGGGCGATTTCGGCAAAAGGAAGGTTTGCCTGCATTGCGAAAGTACTATCTGCCGGGATTATTAGGAAGATAGACAGGCATATAAATTTTAAAAGGCTCGATACTTTAAGAAATGAGCGATAATTTGTTTTTTTCATGTGTAACTCCTTTTTTTATGCCATTACATGGCAGATCCTCATGACGGCACGGGCAGCCTATAAGGGGTTCTCAAGTAACAGGAAAGCGTACCGCTCATGAAAAGTTTTGATCAAACTTTTTCAAAAGTTTGG
>JAGLSW010000695.1 GCA_023135565.1 Candidatus Aminicenantota bacterium
CCTCCCCACGTGGTGGGGCCGCCGGAGGCAAGGAAAGCTATTGTTTGCCCGACAGACGAGGCTTGACGCATCACTAGTAATTTATTGGTAATATAATGATTTATTCCTGGTAGGAGGATACAACCATGATAAACGAAAAAATAGAGAAAACCAGCGATGAACTAAAATGTACGGGGTGCGGCGCTATTTTGCAGTTTAAACCGGGCACCGTAAATTTAAAATGTACCTACTGCGGCGCCGAAAACGTAATCGAACAAAAAGACGAAGAAATCGAAGAGATAGATTACGTTCAATTCATCAATAACAAACTCGATAAAGAAGAGAAAATGGAGGTAGTGGCTGTCAAATGCAAAAGCTGCGGCGCTGCTATCACATTGGATCCCAATGTCACCTCCGATGAGTGCCCTTACTGCGCCCAGAATATAGTAATAGAGGGCGGCAGCACCAGCACGCTGCTGAAACCTAAATCCGTGATTCCGTTCAAAATCGAAAAGAAAAAAGCAGCCGAGTCCTTCAAAGATTGGATCAGTCATCTCTGGTTTGCCCCCTCGGACCTTAAGAAGTACACCCAGAGAGAAAGGATAGACGGCATTTATGTCCCTTACTGGACTTATGATACCGATACCCACAGCGATTATTCCGGCCAAAGAGGCGACTACTATTACGTAACCGAATCCTATACCGCCACCAACAGCGAAGGGGAAACCGAAACCAGGAATAGACAGGTGCGCCGAACCCGCTGGACGCCTGTATCCGGAGATGTTTCCGTTAGTTTTGATGATGTGCTGGTCATTGCCAGTCACTCCCTGCCGGTAAAATATACGGACAAACTGGAACCCTGGCATTTGAATGAACTGCTTCCTTTCGATAACAAGTATCTCAGCGGTTTTCGCAGCGAATCTTACCAGGTGGAAGTGACTACCGGCATGGAAACGGCAAAAGGAAAAATGGAGCCGGTCATCAAGTCCACTATTCGCAGTCATATTGGTGGGGATGAGCAGCGTGTTCTTAGTGTGGACACCTCTTACCAAAACATTACCTTTAAGCATATTTTGCTGCCCATCTGGATCAGTTCTTATAGATATGGGCAAAAGGTTTACCGTTTCTTGATAAATGGCCAGACCGGCGAAGTGCAGGGAGAACGGCCTTACAGTGTGCTAAAGATCGTGCTGGCTGTGCTGGCCGTGATTGCCCTGATCGTTATTGGCTACTTTATTTTTAAGAAATAAGAGTTCTTGCCTCCGGCGGCCCTGCCGGGGGCCAAACTTTTGAAAAAGTTTGATCAAAACTTTTTATGAGCGATAAGCCTTTCAGCCCAAGACGCGCCACTCATGGGCCCCCCACCAGTGGGGTTGACAAATTTTTCTAAAACTATTATATATAGTAATATGGAGTACGAAAAATGCAGAGCCAGAGCATAACGATAGAAATTCCGGGCGACATTATTCATACCATGAAATTGCCGCGTAACCAGGTAAAAGACTACCTGATAGTCGATATAGCGGCATCTCTCTATAAACAGGGTATTTTGTCTTTTGGAAAAGCACGGCAATTATGCAAGATGAGTAAATGGGAGTTCCAAAGAGAGTTGGGAATCAGAAAAATCGAGAGACACTTTGAAGAAAAAGACCTGGAAGAGGATATAGATTTTGCCTTTAGTAGTAAGTAATTCATCACCAATAATTAATCTTGCCATTATCGGGAGGCTTGACCTGCTCAGGAAATTTTTTGGCATGATCTATGTACCGGAAGCGGTTTGGCAAGAAGTAGTAATAGATGGAAGTGATAATGATGAAGTTGATGAAATCAAAAAGGCGGGTTGGATTTTAGTTGAAAAAGTGAACGATTTTAACCTGTCACTTGCTTTGCAGCAGGATCTCGATAAAGGTGAAGCTGAAGCGATTGCCCTGGCGATCGAGAAAAAAGCGGATATTATTTTATTAGATGAGACTGATGCCAGGGAAGTAGCGGATATTTACAAAATTAATAAAACCGGGGTACTTGGGATTTTAATCCTGGCGAAGTTGCGAAATGAGATTCCGAGTCTGAAAAGAGAGATTGAAAATTTGCGAAAAAAAGCTGATTTTTGGCTGAAAGATTCTCTTATCGCAGAGGCATTAGAAAAGGTTGGTGAAAAATTATAACAGGGTGTTGACGCTTAACTTTCTGCGAATGCTAAAGCAAAAGCAGTATAAAACTCTACCGCTTTGA
>JAGLSW010000696.1 GCA_023135565.1 Candidatus Aminicenantota bacterium
TGGAACTTAGTGCTGCAGAGCACCGGCGCCGGTAAGAAAGGCATGTTGATCGTACCGCCTGATTTGATGGAGCAATTTGCCGCCAAAGGGGCCATTATCGGTGTAGCTTCTTCTTCTACCGAAGAGGGTTTCAGGCAGTACCGCAAGAAAAAGAAATACTGCGAATGGGCTGTTTATGTAGGCGACGACCCGGAAAAGGATATGCCCGATCTAAAATTTGTCGATGAAAGCGGTGAAGTCAAGGATGTCAAAGGCAGCGGTGACCGGGAAAAAGATGGCGACAGGAGTGGAAGAGAAAGCAGCGCTGCTCCACCCAGGAATGTCGAAGTCCGGGATACTGCGGGGTCGAAAACCGGCCGAAAATAATGCCCAACGTCCTGGTTATTGCGGCTGAGAATTCCGCTGAAAATTACGGGGCCCAGGTTATAGACGAATTCAAAAAGCACAACTCGGGGATAAATTTCTTCGGCGTAGGAGGAGACAAATTCGTGGAACGGGGCGTGGATGTGTTGGTCCACAACCGGGAACTGGCGGTAATCGGGATTATCGAGGTTATTTCCTCGCTGCTGAAATTAAAAAGGATTATGAAACTTTTGCTCCGGGCGGCAGTGGAAAGGGAGGCGGCGGCTGTTTTATTAATCGATTATCCTGATTTTAATTTGCGCATCGCCAAAAAATTCAAGAAGTTGGGTATCCCGGTTTATTATTATATCAGCCCTACGGTTTGGGCCTGGCGGTATTCGCGGGTCAAGTTGATCAAAAAATACGTAGACCATATATTTATTATTTTTCCTTTTGAAGTCGAAATTTTCGAGAAGGAGAAAATCCCTTTTACATATACCGGTCACCCTTTAGTGCCCATGATAAAAGTAGATGAAGAAAGGGGTGCTTTCCGGGAAAAATTGGGATTAGAAGAGTCCGAAATTTTGCTGACGCTGCTGCCCGGCAGCCGGGGTACGGAGGTTGTTTTTTTGCTGGCTGAGATGTTAAAAGCGGTGGAACTATTGGCCCGGGAATTCAAGATAAAGGTTTTCCTTTTATTGGCCGACAATATCGAGCGGGAATTGGTGACCGGTATTTTGGAAGGCAGTTCGCAGCAAGTAGTTATTATCGAACAGCGGCAGGGGCATAATTTAATAAATGCTTCGGATGTAGTTGTCACCACCTGCGGTACTTCGAACTTAGAGATTGCCGTTATCGGGACGCCATTTGTGGCGGTTTACCGTTTGAGCAAGTTATCTTATTTTTTAGGGAAGAGGTTTGTCAAAATAGACCGCTATTCTATTGTTAACATATTGGCGCAGAAAGAGGTGATTGCCGAGTTGATCCAGGAAGATTACAGTGCCGGGAACATAGTAAAAGAGGTGCGGAGAATATTACAGGATGGGGATTTCCGGCGGGAGATGTTAGTGGAATTCGACCGGATCAGGGAGAAGGTGACGCGGGGTCAGGATCCGCCGCGGATTATTTTCGACAAGATTTCGCAAGATTTAAAGATTCTTCCTAACCAAAAGTTTTGATCAAACTTTTT
>JAGLSW010000697.1 GCA_023135565.1 Candidatus Aminicenantota bacterium
CCGGAGGCAAAGTAATTTCATAATAGTCTTAATTATATCAAGAAAATCGGGAAAAGCAAAAAAAATCGAATCCTGCGGAGAAATCTAAATGATGATGAGAATTCTACTTGTTGTCCTGTTTCTAACGATCTACATCGGAACTCACGTCTATGCGGCCTCCCGGTTGGGGAAATTACTGCGCGTAAAAAACCCGCGAATCCTGCGCCTTTTATTTTTGATCGGGGCGGTTTCTTTTCCCCATGCCAGGATGCTTTTTAGATCCACGGCAAACATTCTCACCGCTGTGTACCATTTAGTCGCAGCCACCTGGATAGGGATGCTTTTATACCTGTTAGTCTTTTTAGTGGGATTTGATATTCTCGTTTTCGTGTTTAAAAGGAAACGGAGGAGGAAATCCACACCCGTTGAGGGCGGGCGGGCTGCGTCCGCGGCCCATGAGGGGCCGGTGGATCACCTTCAAGACCGGGTCGGCAAAAAAGCCGCCGCGGTTATTTTAATCCTAACGGTGCTCATTTCCGTTTATTCTATGTGGAACGCAAGTACCTTCGAGGTGAACCGAATAGACATCCCTTTAGAAGGAATCGAAAAAGAAATAAAAATCCTGCACATTTCCGATCTTCATATCGGCGCTTTCAGGGGGAAAAGCTACTTAGAAAAAATCGTAACCGCGGCAAACCGGCTGCGCCCGGACCTGATTTTAATTACAGGCGATATGATCGACAGCAAACATGCGTTAACCGAAGACACTTTTTCTCCGCTTAAAAAGCTCGAAGCGCCGGTATATTTTACCATGGGAAACCATGAAGCCTATTCCGGTCTCGGTAAATCGCAGGAAGTTATGACAGCACAAAATGTCAGGGTGCTGAGTAATGAAATTATCGAAACCCATGGTATCCAGTTGATCGGCCTGGATTATATGAGAGCCGAACGGGAATCTTTCGATATGCATTCGATCAACAAAGCGACCATAAAAGAAGTCCTGCCCACATTGAATATCTCGAAAAACAAACCCACAATACTAATGCACCACAGCCCGGCAGGAATAGAATATGTAAACCGGCATGGAATAAATCTAATGCTTGCCGGGCATACCCACGGCGGACAGTTTTTCCCGGTGACCTGTTTGATCGCTTTGATTTTCCCCCATAATAACGGGCTTTATAATTACAAAGGGACTTACCTGCATGTGTCGCCGGGAGCGGGGACATTCGGTCCGCGTATGAGATTCCTTACAAATAATGAGATCACACTTATTTGCTTAAAGAAAAAGAAATGATATGTCTTGCCTTCGGCGACCCTGCCG
>JAGLSW010000698.1 GCA_023135565.1 Candidatus Aminicenantota bacterium
TTAATTTCACTCGTTTCCGGGTGAGACGCGCATCATGAAGAACTACTATGAAATTACTCTGCCTCCGGCATGGCTGCCGGAGGCAAGTCCCTCAGAGTTCTCGAATGCCCGTTTGCTGAGTGCTGAATGCCGAAAGCTGAAGGCTGTAAACGTATTGCAATAACTTAACAAATGTGTTAAATTATCGCCATGGACTGGAAAAGTTTTTTAAACGAGTTTGTGCGCACCCCCCTGTTTCATTCCTCTATGTTGAGTATTTTCCCCGATGCGAAACAGCACATCCCGGTGCAGCTTTCGCGCTGGGTCAAGGCCGGTAAGCTCATCCAGGTGCGCAGGGGTTGGTATTTGATTGCCGCCCCCTATCGTTCACAGGAGATTCCCCTGCCCGTGATTGCTAACCGGGTGGCGCATCCTTCCTACTTATCCTTAGATTGGGCGCTGCATTACTATGATTTAATCCCGGAGCATGTACCTAATCCCACTTCAGTTACTACCGGCAGGGGCAGCCGTTTACTTTTCCGGGACAGTGTGCTCATTTATTATCATATTCAACCTTCATTTTTTAATGGATATGAACAACTGGATTATGATGGTCATGCAATGACGGTGGCCCTGCCTGAGAAAGCCCTGTTAGACAAAATTTATCTTTTTAGTCGGTCTGCTTCCTTCACCCGGGAGTGGCTGGAAGAATTGCGGCTGCAAAACCTGGAACAATTAGACCTGCGGCGATTTAGAGCATTAGCCGGGAAAATCCGCCGCAAAGGTTGGCAAAAAATCCTGGAATTAACCGTCGACTATTTAAAGGAGCAGGTGACATGAAGGAAATCGCCCTCCAAAAAGCGCGGCAGCCGGGTCATCATAAATTAAACACCCTGAGGGAATATCTACAAAATTATATCCTTTTTCTAATGCAGAAGGTGGGTATGAGCGCTTGTTTATATTTTGTAGGCGGCACGGCGCTTCGTTTCCTCTATCAACTCAGAAGGTATTCCGAAGACCTGGATTTCTCGAAAGGGGAAGACTGGGCGTCCCGCGATTTTTCAATTTACATGAAAAAAATCGCTCGACAACTTGAGAAGTCCGGTTATAATTTTTCCTTAAAACTAAAAGAAGATCAGACAATACAGAAAGCATCCATCGGTTTTAGCGATTTGCTTTACGAATTGGAGCTTACTCACCGTTCAGAGCAGAAACTATCTATTCATATCGAAGTCGATGCGAATCCTCCCGGCGGCTGGAGTAGTGAAAAAACGATCGTAAATCTTCATCTGCCTGTATTGCTTCAACATTACGATCTCCCTTCTTTGTTCGCCGGGAAGTTGGATGCCGTGTTGAGCAGGCAGTATACCAAGGGGCGGGATATTTACGATCTCTTTTGGTATCTAACGAAGTGGAAACATCTAAAACCGAATTTTGTGCAATTAAACAACGCGGTCAGGCAGAAACAAAAAGATTTCCCGGGAATACATGAAGATAACTGGCTGAAAATGCTGGCTGACAGGGTACAAAGTATAAAATGGACGCAGGTGGAGAAGGATATTCTTCCTTTTTTAGAATCGAGGGATGATCTCTTCACATTTACGAAAGACAATCTTCTCCTTCTTTTGCAAAAGGACTCGCGGTAATAACGACCTGGGGGCCGGGATATGTAGGAGCGCCGGAGGCAGAGTAATTTCATGGTAGTAAAAACGAGACCTGTAGGGGACGCATACATGCGTCCAGATTGTTCTCGGACAGCCTTCTAAAATCACTTCTCTCTATAATATCAGCGCCTTATTTGACATCAATGAAACGAATTCGGGAAATATTTCTAATAAAAGTTGAAAAATCTCCAAACCTGGAATATAATATGCATGGAGTATGCAATGAAGAATTCGGTTTATTTAGATACAAATGAATTATTAGAAGAAAAATATAAAGCACAAAAGGAGTTATCCTATCAGGCAGACAGCAGCCGAAAGGGATACCTTAAATTTGTAGAAGAAGAAGTGCGGAAATTATTCAAACAAAAGGGCTGGAATTTGAAATATTCTAAAAGGAAAGGTGGGTTTTTAGAGCAAAATTTTTCGTCATAAACTGCCTTACTGTTGACAATAACGCCTTTTGGTAATATTATATCTTCTCAGTATGTCAACGCCTGAAGATTTCTAACGCGAGGAAAATATGCTCTATAACTACCTGAAAAGCGCCGTCAGGAACCTAAAAAAAACAAAACTGTTCTCACTTATCAATATATTTGGACTGGCCGTGGGCATGACCGCCTGCCTGCTCATCCTGCACTACGTAAGCTATGAAAAAAACTACGATAAATTCCACGAAAACTACGACCGTATCTACCGCCTGCGCTGCGAACGTTCCAGCGATGACGGTTCCGCGGTCAGGTTCGCTTCCTGCACACCCCCGGCCGGGGAGTGCATCCGCGGCAAATACCCGGAAGTAGAAAAACTCGCCCGTATCTTCCACCACCGGGCCGGGCCGGCAAACCTTCTGGGACAACGGGGGCATCCATAAAGCCGGTGAAGATAGAGGCAAAGGTAAAAATTACCAGATCCTGGGCGTGGATTATGATTTTGTCGATTTCTTCGAACTCGAAGTGGTGGCCGGTCGAAGTTTCTCGCGCCAATTCCCGGCTGATAAAGATGCGCTGATGCTGAACGAAACAGCGGTCACCTGGATGGGTTTTGAAAACGCCTAAGCAGCAGTAGGCCAACAGGTGGATTATTGGGAAAAAATCTATCCTATTATCGGTGTATTGAAGAACTACCACCAGCAGTCTTTGAAGGAAGCCTTTGAACCGCATATTTTCCGTTTTAAGCCCTACGGCAAAGACATCAGGGGGCAATTTGCTGTAAAAATCAGCGGCGGCAGTGTCAAAGAGGCAGTGAGCCTGGTGAACCGGTTTTATGATAAATTTTTCCCGGGCAATCCTTTCGAGTATTTTTTTTTAGACGATTATTACAACCGGCAGTATAAAGGTGATGAGCTTTTCGGTAAAGTATTTGCCGTTTTTTCTTTCCTTGCCATATTTATTACCGGCCTGGGGATTTTCGGTCTATCTTCTTTTATGGTGGTGCAGCGTACTAAAGAGATCGGTATTCGCAAAGTCCTGGGTGCCGGTGTAGGGCGGATTTTGCTTTTATTGAGCAAAGATTTTTCGGTATTGATTTTTATCTCTTTTATGATTGCGCTGCCTCTTTCTTTTATCGGCGTCAAACAGTGGTTGAACTTATTTGCCAACCGGATGAGTTTAAACGGTTTGTTGTTCATATTGCCGCTACTGATCACGGCGGCGATTACGATTTTAACCACAGTGTCCCATGTGGTCAAAGCGGCCTCGGCCAACCCGGTAGATTCGCTTAAGTACGAATAATCCCACTGCAACCAGGGAAAAGCGTTCTAAATTTTTGACGGAGTGTATCGTTCATGAAAAGTTTTGGGAAGTCCGGAACCCTTTTTCAAAAGGGTTTTGGCCGCCGGAGGCTTATAGGGTGCACCCGCCGGGCGCCCGCCCCCTTGCAATTTTTTTTCTTTTTCTATAAAATAAATAATTAAATTTATTCCAAGGAGGATAGCATGAGTAACAAAGTAAACATCGTTTACCCCGCCGAGGGAGGCGTGTACCCGGTTACCGGGCCGACAGGATCAAAATCCACCTATTTTACAGCCAGTTTCGGAATTACCTGCGATGGTGACTTTAACGCGGAGTGGGGATTCGATAAGCAGCCCATCGGTAAAGGACTTTTTTATGATCAGATGAGCGCCCAATTTGTTTTTAAACTCTCAGGCGGTGATCATATTTTTTGGGTCAAAGCGGAAAACATGGAAGAAAAGGTGAAATTTACCCTGCAGTAACCTATTACACAGCGGCAGTGAATTAATCGCGGCCAGTGCCGGCACAAATATCTGTCCTGATGCCGGATATATAAATAATCCCTTTTTCTTCTTTTTCGATATTGATCCTGACTGTTACAGTTGTTTCTTGCCCGGCAAAAGATCGCCAGCGGGCATAAGGCGCCCACTCTATTTTCAATATCGTCCCGTCTTGAAGACGAAAGTCAGCATCCGCCCAGATGTTTTCGTCCAGGCGTTTTGAAACGGACAGTAGTTTACCCACAAGCTGCACCCAGCAGTCCCGGCGGTTTATAAGTTCTTCCCTGTTCTTGATTACCGGCAGCGGAGGCAGTTCCCGCGGCGTTTTTTTATAGGGCGTTTCCCCGGGAGCTAAAACGATAGACTCTATGTTCGTGATATGAGGAGCCATCACTTGCTGCACATGCGGGTCCGCGCCGGCATCGGTAAAAACCGTCCCGGTCGCTATCACCTGTTTATTTATAAAACGAAATTCCTCTTTGATGGGCCGGTAGCTGCGCAGTAAGCGCGTCCCATCCGGGAGCACAATACATACAGCTTGCAGTCGTTTGCTGCCGGCAATGGGGTCTACTTCATACAAACCCTTGACCGACACTTTTTGGCCGTAATAACGTTCGACATCTTCCATGGCCGCGCACTCCGGCAATTTTTCCGGGGCAGCGTTTTTCCGGTTCTTCTCTTTTTTATCCATGTGGGCGCTCCCTATAAATAGTATCGCTAAAAACACAACAAGTAATAAAAAGAACATTTTCTCTTTCATCAGGGAAATTATAGAAACATATTTTTTAAATGTCAACGTATTAAAAGCTAAGTTCATTATTTAATTTTTTTTTTAGTTGAAAAATCTTAGTTTTTATACTATTATATCCTGGTAAGTAAATTAAGCCAAAATGAGAGGCGTTCTTCAACCGATACAATAGGGAGAAGAACAAGGGATTAAATTGTCCAAAAATTTATTAAGAGAGGTGTATTAAATGTTCAAAAAACTTAGTGTTACCTTTGTGGTTGTTTTATGTGTTTTTTTGTTGTGTGTCGGTTTAGATGATCTATATACGAGCAGCAGTTCGTCCCCGGGATCGAATATAAAGATACCGGCGGAATCTTACGATAAATTCGATTTGATCATCCTAAACGGTACTATTATCGACGGTACGGGAGCGCCTCGCTTCCAGGCTGACATAGGGGTGAAAAATGGGAAAATTAAAGAGATCGGCCAATTAAAAAAAGAGAAAGCTCACAAGATCATCGACGCTTCCGGTTTGATAGTGGCCCCCGGCTTCATCGAGAGCCATTCCAATGACAGACCGAACGAAGTGGTAGAGAATCCCTATGCCTTGAGTATGATCCACCAGGGGGTTACATCCCTTATCATGGGCGAGCAGGGCTTTGCCCCCTCACCTTATGACCCGAATGCTCCTTTCGCTAACTTAGAGGAAGGTTTTCAACTCCTCATGGAAAAGGGGATCGCCGTAAACTACGGCACCTACATCGACCAGGCCGATGCCCGGATGGTTGTATTGGGGCATCAAGCCGGAGAACCTACCGCGGAACAATTGGAACAGATGAAAAAAATTGTTGCCGACGCCATGAAAAGCGGCGCCTTCGGATTAAGTTCAGCCTTAGTATATCCTCCCGGGGCTTACAGCAGTACCGAAACCGTTATCGAATTAGCGAAAGTAGCCGCTGCCTGCGGCGGCACCTACAAAACCCATGTCAGGGGTGAAGATCACACTATTTTAGAAGAGGGTAGAGGAATAAGCGAAGCCATCGCTATCGGGAAAGCCGCAAATATCCCTGTTATCATTAACCATATGAAAGCCGCGGGAGTAAAAGCCTATGAATTGGGTATAATGGGCCAAATCGCAGCAGCGGTGAATGAAGCAAGAGCGGCAGGGCAGGAGGTTTCCGCCCAGATGTACCCCTATGATTACGGCATCATATACCTGAATAACTTTTTTCCTCCCTGGCGTTTAGAAGGTGGAAAAGAGGTATACATAGCCAACCTGCAGGACACGGTCATCAGGGCGGAGATTCGCAAAGAGATATATGAAGAAGTGGAGACGCCTTATTTTTTCAATTTTTTAATGGTGACTACCGGCGGGAATTGGGCGAAAACAAAACTCACTTCCGTGGTTGTAGAAGAGAATGAACAATACGTAGGGAAAAACTTTTACGAAATTGCGCAGATGATGGGCTATGATATTGTCGGCAATCCTAAAGACGCCGTCGAAGCATTATTCGACTTAACTATTAGTGAATATTCCGATCCCAGGACTTCGGACACTACCGGTGGTTTGCAGCCTACAGTGATTGTCCCGGCGTATTATTCGGAAGATGACCTGCGTTTAGGATTGCAGCAGCCCTGGGTAGGAATATCTTGTGACGGGTTCTCCCAAAAACCGGAAAGTCCGAAAATTCACCCGCGCTGTTTCGGTTCTTATGCTAAAGTGCTGGGTTATTTTTCCCGGGACGAAGGTTTATTCACCTTAGAAGAGGCGGTCAGGAAAATGACCGGTTTGATTGCCGGGCAGTTGAAGTTGGAAAATCGGGGAAAATTAGCGAAAGGTTATGCCGCGGATATTACGATTTTCGACGCGGGAACCGTTAACGACCTGGCGACTTACGGGAGTCCCAACGTATACCCGGCAGGCATTAAGTATGTGATCGTAAACGGTCGGCCGGTTATTTATGCCGGCCAACTGACCGGATCCCGGCCCGGACAGATACTGCGTCTAAAAGATAAGTAATTTCTATTGGATTCCTCCTAAACAAAAGTTTTGTGGGGGAATTTTCCACGAATTTATGTGGAAAATTGGGATAGACGCACTGCGTCATCCTCATTTGGGGGCTTTTTTTCAAAAGAGCCCCTGCCCGCCGGAGGCACAATTGATGTGAAATATAGGTTTAGACGAGTAAGACAAATGCCGGGGCTGAGTGCTCCCCCGCGTTCGCGGGGATAACACACCCCGTCGCTTCGGGGCA
>JAGLSW010000699.1 GCA_023135565.1 Candidatus Aminicenantota bacterium
TCGAATGATTTCTTGATGCTATCCAGACCTCTATGGAAAGAACTCTTCATCAAAAAAAGATAAGCCATTAAATTAACGTTACCATTTACGCTTTGATTTCTTTCGTCGTCCAGGTCCCACTTGTTCGTATCGAATAAAACGTACCTGTAATTTAACAAATGCTCCTTTATTTCACGGCTTACTTCAAACTGATCGCTAAAGGACCGCGGTAAATTCCAGTCCGGTTTCCCATGATAAAACACAATCGGGATAATTATTCTTAAAGGTTTCCCGGCATCGGTATCTTTTTGCCACATCAAATACATGTACTTTAACAGTTGGATGAGAATTCTATTGTCCCGGTATGATTTGTGTTCAAATAAAAAGTATACATCGGCATCGATGTTTTTCCTGTCTTGCGTAAACATCTGTGTTTTTATCACCATGTCTGAAAAAAAACCTTTAATTTCACCGGTTATATAGCTTTTCAAATCGAACTCGATGTTTGAGAAATCCAGTACCTTTAGAAGTTGAGTAGGTAGGGCGAGTTCCAGGAAAGACCTAATGTTATTAACATCGGAGAAAATCTTTAGGAAGAACCGGTCGTGTACATTTCTTATTTTATCCATTCGGATTATATATTAAAACGATTTCTACTAATTGTCAACCCGGCGAATTTAAAAAATCCACCCTGTAGGGGCTGACTGAATCCTGGTATTAGTCTTGTGCCTGTCTTGTGAAAGTCTCGCGGCATCTTTTTTCGTTTTATAACCGAATGCTGCGTTTGCCGGTGGGTACGGAATCCGTAGAAATTAACCGCAAAGAGTTGAAAAAAAGACGATTTTAATTTATAATAATTATGCGAGGTAATAAAATGGTTTCCAGGTCATTAAAAATTAACATACCGTCTCATTTTTTTATTGCTTTAAATAAAACAGAAGATGAACTGATGCGGGAGATGCGGTTGTATACCGCCATAAACTTCTATCAATCCGGAAAATTGACGATGGGGAAAGCTTCCGAATTCGCCGGATTACCCCGCTGGGAGTTCGAGACTATTCTATCTGAGAAAGGGATTCCTATTTCCAATTTAGGATTTGATGATATCGAAGCTGACCTGGATAAGATGAAACACATATGAAAAAAACGCCTGTGGTAATATTAGACGCAAGCCCGGTTATTTCGTTGGCGATACTCAAAAAATTGGAACTTCTGCCGGTGTTATTCGGAGATATTTTTATCCCATTGGCTGTATGGGAGGAAGTAACAAAGAGTAAATCTTTCCCGGAAATCCCCCAGGTAACAACTTTTTTTGAAGATAGGGTAAAGAAAACTAAGAGCGCCAACGACCTGGTTTCTATTATGGGATATGGTGAATCGGAAGCCGTTTTGTTATATAGAGAATTAAAGGCGGATTTTTTAATAATCGACGATAGGAGAGCCAGGATGATCGCTGAGGAATCCGGCGTGAACTGCATCGGTACACTGGCTGTTTTAATGAAAGCTAAGAAAAAGGGCCTGGAACCGGAATTAAGGTCTTTGTTCATTACGCTATTAGAGAATAAACGGTATTATAAAAAAGGTGAACTAAACAAAATCCTATCGGTATTCAAGGAAAAGGAATTGGGATAGTTAGGAACGGCGTTGGGGCTGAATGCCAAAAGCTGCTCCCTGGTAAATGTCCAGTTTTGGTGAGAATCTAAAACAAATTTGCCTCCGGCGGCAAGGGGCGCTTTAAAAAAAAACTGCCCCTATGCAGGAGACGCAGTGCGTCTATTCCAATTTTCCACCTTAATTTGTGAAAAATTCCCCGCAAAAATTTTTGATGAGCCGTTTTGTGGTAAAATTCGGTGGTTTTTTACTTGATTATTTCTCCGATATCGGTTACAATCTAAAGTCAGGGTTAAAAAAAACCCACAAAATGGATTGGTTTTTAGAATAAAAATCAGGAGACGATTATGAAGAAGGAGACAACAGAACGCATCGTTAACGCGATACCGGGGATTTTTAAGAATATAGTCGATTATACCAAAAGGAATTTCGACGAAAAAGGAAAAGAAATCTTAGGCGGAGCCGGCGGGACATTCGGCGTCCTGGTCAACCTGTTCGGCAAGTCTTTGATAGATAAGTACTTTGAAAAAAAGACCGGGAAAAAATTAGATGATTTCGGGCTGCAAACCTACTTTAAAGCAGCCCTGGTACAGGCGGGAAAGTCTTTATCTGTGATCGAAGATAAACTAAAAGAGGATGTCAAACCGGGAAGGTTTTTCGAGATTTTGAACGAATCCCTGTCAGATCAGGAACTGCATTTTAAAGAGTCAGACGTGCTGCTGATTTTTCAGCCCAAATATCACCCGGCGGTATTGTTCGTAAAAGACAACTATCTCCAGGTTTTACGGGAGATTCACGCCACCGATGCCGATATTAAAAAATTCCAAAGAGATTTTAATGAGAACATCGAAAATCAAATCCAGGCGGAGTTCGGCAATGATTATGACGATCATCTAACCCAAACCGAAGAACACAGGCTTGAAAAGAATGAAACCCATTTCCTCTGGGAAATGAAAGAGTTGGGCCGGATCGGTTTTAAAGAGTCGGAAAATCTAAGATACGAAGATACCTATGCCCGGTGGGAAAAGGTTTCCAATCTCAGGGGAAAGGAAGATGACAAATTAAACGGAGGAAAAAACAAAGAAAATGAAAAGGCGCTTAAACCGGTAGAAACATTGATCGAGGAATATTTTAATAACGAGCCCGGGAATCATTTAGAGAAGATTTTGTTTATTATAGCCGATTTCGGCAAAGGGAAATCGGTGTTCCTGCGCCACTGTGCCGCTAAATTGGCAAAAAAATACTTAGAAATAAAGGAGGGTATTTTTCCGGTTTATTTTAACCTGAGAGAATTCAAGAATTATGCCAGTGAACAGCGGTTGGGGGTTATTAGTGACTACTTAGAAACGAAGTACAGCATCAAACTCGATGACGATTATTTTAAGAAAAAGCGGTATGTGTTTTTAATCGACTCTTTAGATGAGAGCGGCGAGTTGAACAAAGCGGCCATAGATAAGGTTATCACATCGGTAAAAAGTATCCAGGGAATCGACAAAAGCGCCTATAAAACCAACCGCATTATCATCAGTTCCCGCCCCTTTGATGAAGGATTGAGCCATCACTTGAAAAGCCACAAGCCGCATATTATTAAAAATAAAGAGGACCGGGACATCGAATATTTTGTCTCTATCTACGGCTTTACCGGTAAGCAGTTCAATGACTGGCTGCTGACAACCCTCAAAAATGAAAAGGACCTGGATAAAATAAAGGCCACCGGTTTTGCTCGAGAGATAATAGACAGTATAAAAAAACAAAAAAAAATAGATGTTTACGATAAATTAGTGAAAGACAAAACCCTTTCCAGGAGTGAGCTGCGGCGTCCCATATTTGCCTATATGATCTACCAACTAATTTTGAACAATATCGACTTTTCAACCCTGGGCAAAATCGGTGTTTACCTGTCTTTTTTAAATTTACTCACCAAAGACGCGAAACATATCCACGACACGGATTATCGAGTGAACTTAAAAGAAGAATTCGGATTCCGAAACCTGCTGCATGCCATTGCAGCCCTGTGGATGTACAAACGGCAGCAGGGCAAGCAGGCAGCTTTAAAGAAAGCCGACATTTGCCGGGTATTGGATGGCGAGGACAAAGGAGAATCGGACGAAAAGATACTTGAGTGTTACGGAAAAAAAGATGTGGTTGAAATTAAATTTCTCTCTCACTCTTATTTCGGGGAAAATGACAATGTGCTCCATTTCCAGCACCAATCTTTTGCGGAAATTCTCCTGGCTGAATATTATTTAAAGGTATTGATCAAGTATGCCTTAGATGAAGAATTCGATGTGGAAGAGGCGCGCACAAAGCTAATTTTAGGAGAACCCACCGAACAAACCATCCAGTTTTTTAAAGAGATGTTAAGATTATTGAGAGAGACGGCAGCGCAGGAACCTACGAAAGAGGTTATAGAAAAGAGGAGATTGTTATTTCCCCTGATGGCGTCTTTAGCCACTCAAAAGAACAATCGGCTCTTTTGTCACGGTATATATTACGGTTGGTATAAGAAATGCAAAATCCAGGAAAATCAAACCGAATATCCTTTTGATTCTTTAAAGAATTGGTGCATTGGCCGGGAAGAAATAAACAAGATAGTCAAGTTGTGCAAAGAGATAATGGAATCTAAAACCAATTTCCTGATGACCAAAGCCGAAAAAAAAACCGCTCTTTACAATAAGGAATTATTAGCTATCCAGAATGAGAAATTGAATAGTTTTCCGCCCGATATGGACCGCTGGCTGGCATTGCTGGCGGGTAATGAATTATATAATGATGAAGAGAAAGAGGAATTTTTCAACGGTAAGATAAAAAACTTCGAGCACTTATTCGATCTGATCAGGAATTGGAATTATGCTTACGGAGAACCAGCTCCCTCATGGGGGCAAAAGCTATTCAAAGGCATTGACATGAGGGAGAATAAGGATGAAATAAATTTATCTCGATTAAGATTATCGGGACTTGATTTTTCGTTCTCCATTTTAAAGAATTTAAGCATAAGCGATTCCTTTTCAAGTAGTTGCTCTTTTAATTGTGTTGATTTTGAAAATTTTGATATTTCATCGTCATATATATATGGTGCGGTTTTTCATGATATAAAATCAATAAAAGGAAACTTCAGGTTAGATTTTTGCAGTTTAGCACCGGGAACTTATGTTCCTCAATTACTATCCGAACGGTTTTCTAAGGGGGAGTCTTTTAATTTTGGCATTAATACTTCATTTTTTTCTACATCCACCACATTCCCTAAGATTTTGCTTAATGAAATTTTTCGTCCCATTGTTGACCTTTCTATTTATGGCCTTCAACACAGTTTATTTACAATTGATGAAATCAAGACATGGTTTGAATTTGAATCAAAAGAAGATAAAAAGATATTTTTTGAAAAGATCGACAAGTTAAAAAAGTATGAAGTGAAGAAAAAGGAGAGCGAGGAGCGGGAATAAATCCTGGTTATAGTCTTATGCCTATCTTGTGAAAGTCTCGCGGCATCTTTTTTCGTTTTATAACCGAATGCCGAAAGCTCAACAATTCGCGGCGGCGCATGGCTCCGCACGCAGCGCAGTGAATGGAAAGGATTCGCTCAATGAGACGATGCAGTTAGTTTTTTTAGCTCCTTTAAAGGTACTCCTATCGACCTGGCAATTGTACCAAGAGCAACACCATTTTTTATTAATCCCCTGGCTGCTTCGATTTTCCCTTTCTCTATTCCCCTCTCTATCCCTTTCTCTATTCCTTCTTCGATTCCTAATTCGACCCCCTGGTCGATCCATCTTTGGGCTAATGTAGGCATTATTTCACCTCCTTGAATTTCGCTTTCTTCTAAAATTTTTATTAACTCAGCAGGCCGGACATCTTTTGTCGATACGATGTAGTTCAAAGATGATAGTAGAAAATCGGTGTCTTCTACCAATCCTCGCTTTTGCCAGAACTCGAATGATTTCTTGATGCTATCCA
>JAGLSW010000007.1 GCA_023135565.1 Candidatus Aminicenantota bacterium
CCTCTTGCGGCGAAGCCGCTCATAGCCTCCCCACGCGAGTGGGGATCGACCAAAAAAAACAACCTTATCTAAACCACGGGGTGACTGTCTAATTCCCAAACAAGGCCGATGGCGTCGTACATGGCACGGGCTTTCTTTAAATATTGTTCACTGTCGAGATTATTCAAATGCCCGATCTTACAACCGTCTTCCTGGAGCCGGTTACCGATCTCCCGGTAAGTGCGGGCAAGCTCGGTACGGGCGCCCATCTTCTCACCCGCGGCGCCGCTCTTCGTATACCAGGAAAAGGCTTTGGCCTGCTTGCCCAACAACCAGGAATAATTCCCCATCTGGCGGTATACTTCCGTGCGGTTAGCAGCATAGTGGGCCACATTTTTTAAAGCTAAATTGCCGGTGCGGGCAGCGGCTTTACTGTATTTCTTGATATAGGGTTTATCGTCCATTTCTATATTTTTCTTTAAATAATACAGATCGAGCAAAAAACTGCTTAAACGAAAACTGCTGATATGCCAGGCCACAATCATCTTCTCGCGGGAGGCGATTTCACCGGCTTCCTCTAACGATTTCTCAGCTCCTTCGATATCGCCTGACAATATCTGCACGTTGGCTCTCAGCCCTTTAGAATTTAAACACATCAGGTGCTGATCGACGCTGTCGGAATAAAAATAACTGGATTCGGTGTCGGCTAAAGCGTCGGATATCTGCCGGCGTTTCAACTTGCTCCGCGAAGAGACAATATAGGCTACGGCGGTGGGATAATCGCTTTCGTACACTTCGCTCATCTCCAGCAGTTGATCGGAACACTTTTTCGCCGATTCGAAATTACCTTTCTCCTCCATAAAGATTCCGCGCCAGAGCAAGTATACCAGGGCGGAAAAGGTGTCGCCTTGTTTTAAACAAATATCGACTACGCCCTCATCGCCATGATCGAGTTCTTCCCGCCAATCGCCGGATAAAAAACCATGCATTATGTCCGCATACCTATAGTCGAAAATGGCCCGCGGGTGCCCTGTGCCTACATATTTTTTGACTTTGTGGTAGTCGAGTATCTTCTTACCGACATTAAACCAACCCATAAAAGAAAATAAGAGACTGGCTTGCAAATACAACGGCAGTGCTTTGGGGATTTTGGATAGGTCGAGTTTGTGCAGCCTGGCCAGTGTCTCTACGTTACTCATAAACATCCGGTAATTGTCGAAAGTTGCCTGGGCTGTGCCCCGGAAAATGGTCAATTCGATGATATCATTCACTCGCGGTACCATGTTTATTTTGGGTTTTTTGGGAGGAAAGTAGAGTCCTTTCAACAGTTTAAATAAATCGAGGGCAAGCTTGACGGATTCGACAAACTTATTGGCGGGTAACTTCTCTCCCAATAAACGCAGGGCTTTATTACAGTGCTCTACGGATTCTTTCATAGCGCCTTTATTATAAAGAGCCGCGGCGATGTTTTTTTCAAAGTTAGCTACGGTGTCGGGGTCCCCGCCGTCCTTATGCTGCTTGAGGTAGAGACTCAATGCTTCCCGGTAAAAATGCAGCGCTTCGCTGGATGCAGCGGCTTTTAATGCTTCTTCCCCGGCTTTGGTGAGGTATTTCTCCGCTTTTTCCAGGTCTTCGGCCATACTGTAATGCAGCGCCAGCATACCGTAAAATTCACGCAGTTTTTCTGAAAAAGCTCCCTCTATAGCGGTTGCTACCTTGCCGTGGAGTTCTTTCCGTTTTTTCATCAGGATAGAACTATAGGCGGCTTCCTGGATCAGGGTGTTTTTAAAGACGTATTCCAGTTCGTCCATGCGGGTGCGTTCGCGGATGAGTTCCGTATCTTTTAAAAATTCGATGCGCTCGTCTATTTCGTCGATATTCAGGGCCACCCGGGCTAAGACTTTATAAAAAAAGTTCCTGCCGATGACGGCGGCAACTTTCAGCAGCGACCGCGTATCATCCTCTAATTTATCTATGCGTCCCATCAACACATCGTTTATGGTTTCCGGGATTACCACATTTTCGATTTTGTCGGTCACTTTAAAATGGCCGTTTTTGAGTTCCACGATGCCGTCGTCGATAAAAGAACGAATAATCTCTTCGATAAAAAAGGGATTTCCGCCGGTTCTTTTGATGATAAGACCCAGGATGTTGGCCGGCAGGCCCTTCACTTTTAGAAGACCGACGATGAGTTTTTTGGTTTCGCTTTCATCTAAAGATTTCAGGTAAATTTCGGCATGAAGACCGGGATACCTCTCTTTAATGGTGAGCAGCAGCCGTTCCCCGGTTTCTTCGTAGCCGGGACGGAAAATATTAATGAATAATATGGAACTCTCTTTCACCAGCCGGGAAAGGGATTCCAATAATTCGATAGAACTTATGTCCGCCCAGTGCAGGTCTTCGATCAAAAAAACCAGCGGCTGTTGTTCGGCTGCTTTCATGATGAGTTCGCGGAAATTCTTCTTCATCAGTTTTTCTAAAGCGTCTCCTTCGATGCCTTCGAGCCGTTCGGCGTATTGGCCGCTTAGTTTCATGCCCATCAGGGTGGCGATAAAGGGGAAAATTTCACCCACAGCTTCGGGATAGACATCCTTGACGGTTTTCTCCAGCTTATTGTAGGCTTCCTGGGCAGTGTCTTTCTCAGTTATTTGCGCCCAATTTTTGATGATGGCGATCAGGGGGTGAAAACTGAGGTTCTTGCCCATAGACAATGCCCTGCCTTCCAGGAGTTTCACCCGTTTAAAGGCATCTTTAGCACGGAGTTCGCCGATTAAGCGCGACTTGCCGATACCGGCTTCGCCGATAATGTTGATAATAGAGCCTTCGCCGTTGACAAGCTTGAGCAGGTGCAGTTGTAATTTGTCTAATTCCCTATCCCGGCCCACCATCCCGGCAAAGATCATTCGTTCAGCGCCTTTGCGGGCCTGATCCGATTTCGACTTTACGGATAAAAACTCATAGGCTGTGATAGGCTGTTTTTTACCTTTTGGGGTGATAGGTTTGAGTTCCTTATATTCGAAGTTATTTTTGGTAGTTTTTTGGGTTTGGGCGCCTATATAGATTTTTCCTTTCGGCGCTGCGTCTTTCAATTGATTAGCCAGGTTGACGGCGTCGCCGATCACCGAATATTTTTCCTCGTCCTTGCCCATCACACCGGCAATCACCACCCCTGTGTTGACGCCGATACGAATGTTTAGCGGAACCTCGAGTTTTCTCCTGCGCAGGTACTGCTCCAATTGACGACGCATCTCCACCGCGGCCTGCACTGCTTTTACCGGCCCATTTTCCACTGCCAGGGGGACGCCGAAAAGAACCGTAAACGTACTGCCTGATGTTTTATCTAAAGTGCCTTCATATTTTGCGGCGGCGGCAGTGAACATATCGGAATAATCACTCATGGTGGTGGCCACTTCTTCCGCGTCTAAGGTTTCCATCATTTCGCCGTACCCGCTGATTTCCGCGGAGATTACCGTGGCAGTGCGGCGTTCCTTCTCTTTGCGGAGCGATGCTTTTTTCTTTATTTTCAATTCCTGGGAATCTTTGCGCAGGCCGTCCAATATTTTTTTAAGGTCTTTAAGGAGAAACTCTACCGATTGATAGCGATCTTCCTGCTCTTTTCGTAAACACCTTAATATGATTCTTTCCAAAGGCCGGGGCACGTCGTCGCTTAGTTCCGAGGGGGGAAGCGGGTTGTCATTTACGATAGAATACATGATCGACTGCATGGAGTCCTGTTTAAAAGGTAAGTTGGCGGTCAGCATTTCATAAAGCACCACGCCCAAAGACCAGATGTCGGTGCGTTGATCTATCTCTTTGCCGGTCAGTTGATCGGGTGACATGTAGTGCACAGTGCCTACAGTGGCGAATTCTTTGGTGACATTGGTGCCCCGGGTGAGTTTGGCAACACCGAAATCCAATATTTTAACTACACCTTCAGGATTGAGGATTATATTCTGGGGTTTAATGTCCCGGTGGATAATTCCCAACTTATGGGTTGCTTTCAACCCCCGGCAAACCTGGATAGCGATGTCGAGCACCTCGTTTATGTCCATGGGTTTAACTTCGGGTTCCGCTGCGGGGCCGGGGGAAATTTTCCTGGTTTTAAAATCGTCGAAATCTTCTAAGGGGGTATCGCGCTGTTCCCAGGTGTAGGGCATCCTGTCTCTCAGGGTGTCGCCTTCAACGTATTCCATGGCTATATATACGCGGCCGTCATATTCGTCTATTTCGTGGATGGTGACGATATTGGGGTTGTTTAATGAGGCGGCTGCCTGGGCTTCCAACTGGAACCGTTCCCTGGCTTCCTGGTTACGGGTCAAATCTTTGGGGAGGAATTTTAGGGCAACTGTGCGTTTAAGCTTGGTGTCTTCGGCTTTGTAAACGACTCCCATGCCACCTTCGCCGATTTTCTCAAATATTTTGTAGTGCGAAATAACTGTGCCTAACATGTTTACCTCCTTTTACAGCCATTCCCATCCGGTCAAGCTGGAAAGAGCTATTAAGAAAACCCATATGTTTAAAATAATATATTAAATAAAATCTTATAATATGTCAATAGATTAATATAATTTCTGCTCATTTCAGGGCACTTTAAAATCTTTTTTCATCAGGTGAAAAGTTTCTAAAGTCTGCGCTTTTGCATTCTCAAAGGTATCGCTGGTATCTATCGTATAGTGCGCCACCTTTAACTTTTCACTTATAGGAAACTGGGCTTTTATCCTTGCTTCAGCTTCCTCTTTTTTTATACCGTCCCTGGCCATCAGCCGCTTCAACTGCTCTTCATGGGTGGTATAGACCAGTATTATTTTGTCGAAATCTTTATAAATCCCCGCTTCCACCAACAGCGCCGATTCATATATAAAAAAATGGAAGGCTTTGGTGATGTTTAAATCTTCATAGATTTTATTTCTCTCAGCGGTGACCAGGGGATGAACGATATTGTTGATAAAATTTCGTTTTTCCGCGTCTTCGAATAAAATTTTCGTGAATTCTTCCTTTTTTAAGCCCTGCTTATCATCGTAAATATCCGGGCCAAAAACTTTTATAATCTCTTGCGAAATTTTAGAATTCCCGGAAAATATTATATTTTTAGCGATATCGTCCGCTCTCAGGGTGTAACAGCCCAGTTCTTTAAGGAGGTTGAGTACAAAAGTTTTTCCCGCGCAAATTCCTCCTGTTAAGCCGATTTTATTCATAGTTCAGCATTTCCCGGAATCCCGGCAAAACCCCGGTCTTGTTCTCCTGACTTGCAGGCAATTCATGTTGCAGTATTCCATTCCTATATTATACCTTTTTCTCAAAAAAAATCAAGACAGCTTTTTATCCAGAATTCACCGCCGCCGCCGGCCCTGCCGGGGGCCAAACTTTT
>JAGLSW010000070.1 GCA_023135565.1 Candidatus Aminicenantota bacterium
TTGGCACAAATATGAGAGGGGTGGCGCTGAGGGGTTTTTTTTGCCCCGAAGCGACGGGGTGTGTTAGCCCTCTTCGAGACTTGCCGGGAGGTGCCCGGAAGGGGTGGGGTGTGTTCGTTTGCAGCCAACGGCTGCGGCGGGAAATAAAACCGGGATCAAAAATAAATCCTGAATGCAGCAAAAAACATGTGCGGATACGCTCCGAATTCGGAATTAAAAATAGTCAACGGCTGGGGCCGGTCCTGGGGGAAAAGGAATCCCGGTCTTCTGCCTACGCCTAAATAAGCGCCGGCGGAGATATAAATGTTCTCGGCTATGTTGTATTCTAAGTTGGGAGAAATAGAAAATGAACCGTCCGAAAGATTATAAATAACCATGCCGGTAAAAGGAATAAGAGGAGAAAGCTGGTAAGTCAATCCGGCGTTGAGATAGTGCCTCCCCATCAGGTATGCCGCGCCTTCCAAAAAAGCCGTAGTCTGGAAAAAATCTAAATATTCGCCGGGTTCGTTTTTCCCGGCGGAGTTGAAATGATACTCAATAAAAGCATAAACCTTGCCGCCGAAATTGTAATCGAGACCTACCGATGCCCGGAAGTAATCTTTTTCTATACCTTTCTCTTGGCTGTTAAAATAACCGGGCTTCACATATGCCGTTTCAAAACGGAATCCGGCTCCGCCGATAGAACGCGACAGGTCGAAACCTAACAGCAGGTTTTCACGGAAGCTCATCAACAGCAGCGCGATGTCTGTTTTTAACAGGTAAATCTTTGCCCGCAGGTACGCGGCGCTGTTGGCAAATTCAAAATTCTCGCCGAAAATATAACCGATGTCCAGTTCATCCATCATGCCTAAAGGGATTCGTACCCGCACGGCATCGACGCCGCGCCGCTCTTCGGTATCCAATTCGTTAAAAGTAAAAGGAGCTATGGTATCCGTAGGATTAATCACATAAGAACTGCCCCAGGCAATGGCCTGCCGGCCGATAAAAATATCGGCGATTTTGGTTTTGATAGTAACAAAGCAGCGGTCTAAATTATGAAAAATCCCCAGGCTGCTCACTGCTTCCCCGGCGCCGGGGTACAACCGGGCGGCAAAATCATCGAAACGGTAACTTCCGGCCTGCAAATTTTCAAAAAAGATACTTTCACTAAAAAGCAGGGCGTCCTGGATACGGGGCGAGACGTCATAGGCTATTTTTACCGAAAAACTGCGGGAAGGGGCGTAGGAGAGTTTCAGCCGCAGCCGGTTATTGACTGCCCCGATAGGCGGAGTGGTCAGGTCTATGCCCTGGCTGCTGTAAGCGGGCATTTTGAAGCCCACAAAAAAAGATTTATAATAGCCGCTGAGAGAAAAAGCATCACCTGCTTGTAATGCTCCAGTCATTAAAAAAGCCGCTAATATAACCAATATTATTTTTTTCATTTTACACTCCTACATTAGTGTACTCAGCTCGCATGCACGCAAATTGGCCTGACCTCTAAAATTACTATGTTTATGGTTTTGACCAGCCAAAATTCCCCTCTCGAGAGGGGTGGCGCTGAGGGGCTTTTT
>JAGLSW010000700.1 GCA_023135565.1 Candidatus Aminicenantota bacterium
CGGCAGGGCCGCCGGAGGCAAAAAGAGGCAAGAATGAAAAAAAATATTTATTTATTATTGTTGGTTTTCCTGGCAGTTGGTTTGACTATGACCGCGCAGGAGAACGCCCAAAAAGACGAAAAAAAGAAAGAAACCGGCAGTTATGGTAAAACCCCCGACCGGTATGTTCCTTTTGGAAAGTTTACGAAACCTTACAAGCAATTTTTTCTTGACCCCCTGGAGTACCGGGGCTACGGACGGCAAATCCCTGAACCGGAACAGGTGGATTTCGTAAAAATAGGATTCTTAGGGCCTATCGAACCCACGGTATCGGTAGCCACCGGGGGGGTGTCTCATGAGGAGAGCTTAGGGCGTAAGATGCTGCAAGGGGCAAAGCTTGCCGTTGAACAAGCCAATGCCGCGGGAGGCTATGGCCGCCGGAAAATTCCCTACCGGTTGGTCGTGCGCAACGATAACGGGCTGTGGGGCGCCAGCGGCAATGAAATCATCCACCTGGCCTACAAAGAGAACGTATGGGCTATTCTCGGCACCATCGACGGCGCCAACAGCCACATAGCCATCCGGGTAGCCTTGAAAGTGGAAATCCCAATGATGAACAGCGGCGATACCGATCCCACTTTTACCGAAACCGGCATACCCTGGGTTTTTCGTGTTATCACCGATGACCGGCAAATGTGTTACTTATTAGCGGATTTTGTTTTTAAAAAGCTTAAGCTAACCAGGGTAGCCGCCCTGCGAGCCAATAATCGTTATGGGCGTATCAGCATCGATGAGTTCAGGGATGCGGCCACAAGATCGGGGCATCCTTTCCTAACGGAGCTTAATTACCCGGTGGGAGATACGGACTTTACCCTCCAACTGCGGCGCATCAAAAGCCTTAATCCCGAAGCTGTCATCACCTATGGTAATGCCGCCGAATCCGCCCTCATTTTAAAACAGATGCGGGCCATGGGCATGAACCAGTGGTTTATCGGCAGCGACAGGATGGTCTCCCCGGAGTTCATAAAAAACGCGGGAGAGAATATCGGCAAGGTGGCAGCCGGTTATCCCTATAACCCGGCCGGCAGCGATCCGCGGTACCTAGAGTTCAAGCGCCTTTTTTATAAGCGTTTCGGTGAAAACCCGGAAACCTACGCCGCCCATGCCTACGACGGTATGCGCATGTTAATAAAAGCAATCGAAAAGGCAGGTCTCAACCGGGCCAGGATTCGCGATGAATTGGCAAAGATGAAACATTATAACGGTGTTACCGGCAAAAAAGAATTCGATGCGGTTTTCAATAATATCAGCCCGGCGGCGCTGGCGGTTTTAGAGAATCGCCGTTGGGTTTTCTACACGAAAGAAGAGGCGCTGAACCGGTAAACCGGTCCTTTCCGGCCTTTTCCGGCCTGTTCCCTTTTTTATTTTTTACCACGAAGGGCACGAAGGGCACGAAGAAAAAAGAAAAAAAATGAAAAACGAAAAACATTTCCGGCCTGTCCCCTTTTTTACTCATGATTCAAGAAAAGCGAAGGTAACACCCCCTTATAGGCTGGGTGCGCCGCACCTTTCCGGCCTGTCCCCTTTTTTAACATTTCCGGCCTACTTTGAAATTAATATAGCCACAGAGCACACAGAGAAAAAGCAAAAGCATAAACCACGAAGTACACGAAGGGCACGAAGAAAAAAGCAAAGCAACAAAAGAGACAGGCTTTTGATGATCGAGAAACCAAAATCCCCCTCTTCGAGACTTGCCGGGAGGTGGTTCCGAGGAACGAGGAACCGGGGTGTGTTAGCTCGTAAAAACTTTTCCGGCCTGTCCCCTTTTTTATTTACCGCAGGATTCATTTTTTTACTCTGCTTTATTATCGCAGTCCCGGTTGTCGAGGCGCAAACCCAGGCACCCTACAAACGAATGCTCGATGACCCGCGCGCTTTTAACGGACCGGCAGGCGCCGTAATCGAACCTTCATCGTTAAACTCTATTGCTATCGGACTTTTTGCCCCTTTTGATCGAGACGACCCGGCTGCCCGTGATCTATACCGGGGAATCAAATTGGCCATCGAACAGGCAAACGCCGCGGGCGGATACCGGGGGGTTGATTTTAGCCTGATTCGACGTTGGGCCGGATCTCCCTGGGCCGCCGGCCCAAAAGAAGTGATCCGCTTGATATACGAGGACCGGGTATGGGCGATAATTGCGTTCAAAGACGGGGCCGCTCATATTGCCCAACAGATCGCCGCAAAAGCTTACGTCCCGGTAATCGCGCCTCTCTCTTCCGCGCCTTCATTAACTCACGCCGGGGTGCCCTGGCTATTCCGCCTGCCGCCGGATGACCGGGTGCAGGCAGGGTTATTGGTTAAAGAGGGCATTGTGAATAAGCATTTTAGCCGGGTGGGGCTGGTATCCTGTACAGCCCCAAACAACCGGGCCGCGGCCGCGGAAATGGAAAAAGAACTGGAACGGCGGAACCTACCGGCGCTATTTCATTTTGAGGTGGCTCCGGGTTTGCTTGATTTTCAACCCCACTCGCGTGGGGGGGCGATAAGCGGCTCCGCCGCAGGCAGCGCCTTTGACTTTCAAGCGCTTGCGGAACGAATCCGGGATTTTCAGCCTCATGTGTTGACACTCTGTCTGCAAGTGCCCGGTATTCCCAAACTATTAAAAGCTCTTCAAAGTAGCGGCATTGTTTGCCCGGTATGTATACCCTGGACGCCGGGAGTAGAAATAAAAAAACTAAAAGCAGTTTACCATGGACCTATTTACATGATTGAACCCTTTCAACCGCCTGACCGGGAGAAAACCGGGGGGATTTATCACCGCTTCAGCCGGGATTTTGAGAAGCGATTCGGCGTGTTTCCCACTTGCAGCGCCGCCTATGCATATGATGCCGCCTGGATAATTATTCTCTCGATACGGTCGAAAGGTTTGAACCGGCCGGGAATTCGCCTGGGACTGGAAGGTTTGGCCGGGCATGAAGGAGTCAGCGGTACGATAAAATGGGACAACCGGGGCGGCAGCCCGGGCAGCCCGGTAGTAAAGGAATTCCGGTAAATGTTAATTTGAGTAACCTTTTAGCCGCTTCGCAGGGGGACGGCGTCCCCGGCCAATTAGCCGCTTCGCGGCAGGGTCGCCGAAGGCAGGACCCTACCGATATCTCGCCTTACCAAACCGATTTTTTCTAAAACGGGATAGTTATTTAATTGCATTTTGAATCTATTGACTTAGATGTTATAATATCCAGATGAAATTACGAAATATAACTCTACTACTCTCGGTTCTCCTGGCAGCCGGGTTCTTCGCAGGATGCACCTCTAAAAAAAAGGACTCCTTCGGCAGTAAAGAAAATGTGCGCACCGTGGTGCTGGTTTCTATCGACACCTGGAGACGCGACGCCAACGGCTTTTTGGGCAAATTAAATCCCAGCCCCACCCCGTTTATCGATTCTATAGCCGCCAAAGGGTTAGTGGTCGTAGACGCCATGACCCCCGTGCCCACCACCGGGCCCAGCCACTGGAGCATGATAACAGGCACCTGGCCCTGGAAAGACGGCGTCCGGGTGAACGGCGAAAAACCCGTGCCCAACCATAATCCCACCCTGGCCCAACTACTGCGCCCTAAAGGCTGGCGCAGCGCCGCTTTTGTCTCCTGCCGCGTCTTAGACCACAGCCTCGGTTTTAAAAAGGGTTTTGAATATTTCGATGATAAAATAAAATTCGACTCCGCCCTGGAATCCATTGAAATGCCCGAAAGGAAAGGTGATCTCACACTCGACGCTGTTTCGAAATGGCTGCAAACCGGGATAAAAAAAGAAGAGAAACTTTTTCTCTGGGTTCATCTCTTCGACCCCCATTTTCCCTACAACGCCCCCACCGGCCCTTTTAACAACGAAAAAGGAATCCGCGGCCTTTACTTAGGTGAAGTCGCCTTTGCCGATATGCAGGTGCGCCGCCTCAGCGAAGAACTGGAAAAGACCGGCCGGCCCATGGCAGAATCTTTATGGGTCATCATCTCCGATCACGGCGAAGCCCTCGGCGCCCATGGCGAAGACTCTCACGGGCATCTACTGCATGGCGTCACCACCCGCATTCCTTTAATTATTTCCGGTCCCGGAGTGCCCCGCGGAGAAAAATACGAAAGACTATCGGCCACAGTAGACGTCTATCCTACAATTCTAAAATATACAGGTGCGGAAGTACCGGCCAATGACGGCAGCGATCTTTTAAACGATCCCGGTTCCTTAGACCGGGCCATCCCCTTAGAAACCTTGATGGGCGCGCGCGGTTTCGGGCTTGCTGAAGTGACCGGCCTGCGCCGCCGGAATTGGTTATGGGAATCGTCACCTATAGATCATCTCTGGGACTTAGAAAAAGACCCCCTGGAAAAAAACGACCTGGGGTTGAAAATGCCCGGAAAAGTCAGGGAGTTGAAAAAGTTACGTAAAGAATTCTCCGCCCCGGCAGCCGCTTCATCGAAGATAGATCCAAAAATTGCCCGGGACCTGCAATCCTTAGGTTATGTCACCGGCAATATGGCGCCCGGCAGGGATAGTGTGCGTCAATTTGTTAAGCAGGGAGGCAAATGGCACCGCCAGGCCATCACCCTGCAAATGCGCGGGAAGTATCGGGAAGCCGATGTATTCTACCGCAAATTTTTGCAGCGTTACCCGAAAGCTCACAGCATGTGGCAGAAAGCCGGGATGCTATCGGTGCAATTAGGTAATTTCGATGAAGCGCTGAGAAGGTTTCGCAAGTCTATAGAATTGAATCCCGAAGGAGTTTCAGCCCATCTCAACATGGCCAACATTTTTTATTTCCAAAAAAGGTATGCGGAAGCAGGTTTCGAGTACAGGAAGGTTCTCGAATCGACCCCTGAAGATATGGTTGCTCTATACAACATGGGGCTTCTATTATCGCAGCAGGGAAAGTTAACCGAAGCCGCCGTTTACTGGGAAAAGTATTTAAAACTTTACCCGGATCATAAGAATGCTCCTTATATCAGGCTAAGAGTACAAAACATAAAAAACAAATAGAAAATGATAAGAGAAATCCCTGGTTTAGAAAGAAGGTAATGAATCCCCAGGGCTATTTTGCCGGCACCCGGCAGGGGCGTTTGCTCTTGAAATGGGCCAGATTACGCTGCAAAACTTTCAATACGGAACCCGCTTGCGGAGAACCTGCCGCCAACTCTATAGCCACTTCCATCCACTCTATCGCTTTTTCGCAGCGGTTCAACTCAGCATAGGCCATGGCCACAGTCCTGGCATATTCGTAGTTTTGCCTGACCCGGTAAACTTTTAATGCCAATTCTAACGCTCGCTCTCCCTGCCGCTTGCTCCCATCGGGCGAGGCGGCCAATCGGTGGGCCAGGGCATGCGCTATAGGCCCATTGTGGGGCATACGGGAATAGGCATCCTCCAATACTTGCAGCGCCTCGTCGTACCGGCCGGCTAAAGAGGACAACTGACTTATGTTGATCCAGGGCGAAGTCATCCCGGGATCGAGTTTGCGGGCAGCCCGGTAGTGTTCAAAAGCTTTCTCCAACCGGCGGTTTTCCTGCAGGGCATCGGCCAGCGTCAAATGGGCTTTCGCATCCTTTGGACTTTTTTCAACAACCACCTGTAAATGTTTTATCGCTGTATCATAATTGCCGAGATACCTGTAGATGGCGCCTAAGTTGAAATGAGCCGTCACATTGTCCGGCGCTATTTGCAGCGCAGCCTGGAAAAAGGTAGTCGCTTCGCGGTACTTCCCTAAATATCCCAGGGTAGAGCCCAGGTTTATTTTCCCCGCTGCTTTTTGGGGGTTAGCCTCCACTGCCTTGCGGAATTCCTCGGCAGCTTCCACATAGCGTCCGGCGGCATAGGCCAGCCTACCTGCCAGTAAATGGACCCGGTAACCTTGTATCAACTTTTCCAGGCGTTTTTTTAAGGGATCCGGGGGCTGGATACCTACCTTACCGTACTTAGAGAGATGGAGACGGGCCTGTTCCATATCCCCTTTACCTCTATAAGCCATGCCTAATGAGTAGAATAGTTTATTCGCATCCGGCTGAGTTTTTAGGGCTGATTGGAAATAGCGAATGGCGTCGTCAAACCGTTTTTCCCGCAGCGCCGTTTCGCCCAGTCTTGCCTGCACCGCCGCGCCCTGCGGCTTTACCAGGGAAGCAGCTTCGAAAGCCTGTTTTGCCAGGCCGGATCGGTTGAGGTTTAGATAACATTCCCCAATTCGTATTTTTACTAAATAGACCAGGATAGGTTTCTTTTCCATGGCGTCGGCCTGCCGGTAGAATTCCAGCGCTTCCGAATATTTGCCCAGCGATTGCAGCAGAGAGGCCAGGCAGTAGTTCCACTCATAAGTAGAGGGGGCCAGGAATACGGCATTGCGATAACAGGCCTCCGCGGCATCGGTCAGTTTGTAGGCGTGGTACAGTTGTCCGAGATCGCAATAGGCCCGGGCCCGTTCTTCCAGGCTTACCGAAGCAGTTCGGACAACAGCGTCTACCATTCTTCTCCCTTCGCGAAGTTGATCGCTTACCGCTTTTTCGAGATGCTGCAATTGAGGCGTCGGCACCGGTATTAAACCCTCTGCCGGTGCAGAACCCTTTTTGTTTTGCCCGGTGGGAGCTGCCTGTCCCTTTAATCCCACCGGCTCAGCCGGGGGAAAAAAAGATAGGGCAAAAATTAACAGCACTGGAATAGAAACAGGTAATCGTTTCATGGTGTCTCCTTCTTGTTTACTGCTCCTTTCCACAGGGTGGTGTATTTCATGGGCGCAGGTTTCTGCCAAACTTCTTTTGTACCGTCCGGCCAAAAAATTTCTACGGCATCCACAGCAGCGCTTTCGCCCAGGCCGAATAGGATGCGGGGATCGTTAGTGGAACAGTAGCTGCCCTCGGTTCGCACCCGCCGCCACAGTGTAGGTTTTCCTTTTCGTTTTAAGCCCACAAAAGTGCCCGGCAGGTCGCGTTTTTTTTTTGCATCCATCAAGCGCAGCCCTAACCATTTGTTTTGCTGTCCCCGGTTGTTGCGGAGCAGCCGGGTGGGGCCGTTGTTATTGCATACCAGCACATCGGTGTCGCCGTCATTGTCCACGTCGCCGAAAGCTGCGCCGCGGCTCACTTCCGAAAGGACGAATTCCTTACCGGCCCGGGCAGTAGCTTCGGTGAACTTTTTACCGCCTTCGCTGTGGAACAATTTATTGGGCTGGTGGATAGGATACGGATCTCCCGCCGCTGCCAGGCTCTCGATGATGCGCACGGCCCCGCTGACGAGAAGAATATCCAACCAGCCGTCATTATCGTAATCGACCCAGCCGGTTCCAAAGGAGGTAAAAGGGAAACTGACGGCAGAAAGCCCCGTGGCGATGGTGCGGTCTTCGAAAAGGCCCTTACCGTTATTGACTTGCAGTGTGTTGGTTTCGCCCATCAGGTGAGTCATGAATAGGTCTTCATCACCATCGTTGTCGAAATCTCCCGCGGTCACTCCCATGCTGGCTTCTGCCGATCCGTTTTGGTTCAAGGCCGCGCCGGCGAACAGGGCATCGTTTCTAAAGAGTTTGCCTTTATCATTTATCCAGAGTTGGTTCGGGTGGCCGTCATTGGCAACATAAAGGTCTAACCAGCCATCGCTGTTTACATCTAAAACAATGAGCCCCAACCCTGCCCCGGGATGGTAGTTGACCAGCATTTTGTCGGTGACATCTTCAAACGTGCCGTCTCCTTTGTTGTGATAGAAGCGGTCTTTTTGGGGTGGGAAAGAAGCGGGGCCGCAGTAATCACGGCGGCTGCTCCTGGCAAAGCACTTCTTATTCCCATTCACATCGAAATAGACATAGTTGGCCACATACAGGTCGAGCCAGCCGTCGCGGTCATAATCGAACACGGCGGCGCTGGCGCCCCAGAGAGTGTCGCCGGTGCCGCTCTTTTCGGTTACATCGACGAAAGTCCCGTT
Source organism: Candidatus Aminicenantota bacterium (assembly GCA_023135565.1). Lineage (GTDB taxonomy): Bacteria > Acidobacteriota > Aminicenantia > UBA2199 > UBA2199 > JAGLQA01. The sequence goes on from JAGLSW010000700.1 coordinate 7,932, forward strand.
ACCTTTATTGAACAACATGCGGTTAGCGCCGTAATTTGTGATATAAAGGTCTATCCAGCCGTCGTTATTAAAATCTCCGGCAGCAACGCCCATCCCGTAGCCGGTCATCCGCAGTCCGCTTTTATCGGTCACGTCTACGAAGCGTATGGTTCTTTTGCCTTTGGCGTCTATAGTGAGGTCGTTGCGGAACAGGCGGTCCCGGGGATTGGGATCGCGAGGTGGATAGAGAGCGTCTTTAAAGGTTTTATCCGACCCTAATTTATTGCCCTGGATGAGATATACGTCCAGGTCGCCGTCGTTGTCATAATCGAAAAAACCACCGCCCTGGCCTGTCATTTCAGGAAAATAGTACTCCCCGCACATACCGTTGAAGTGAACGAAATCCAGGCCCGATTTTTTAGCGATATCTGTGAACAGGGGCGCTTCCTTCGGCGCTGGCCCTGCCGCATGCAGCGTAATTGTTTCATGCAGTGCGGCGCACAAAATCAGCGCTGGAAATATACTTATTATTAGCGATTTTTTGTTTCTTTTGTGTGTCTTGTTATTTGCTTTGTTCATCTGTACATTTTAATAGCTTATAAGGACGTTGTCAAGCTTTTTTCAAAACCTCAAATATTGCCTTCGGCGACCAAAAACCTTTTTGAAAAAAGGTTTC
>JAGLSW010000701.1 GCA_023135565.1 Candidatus Aminicenantota bacterium
TCAATTTAGGTGAGCGCTATAGGGCATTGTAGGATTAATTATCAAAGCTTATAAAGCAGGGTTAATAGAGGATTTTGCTTCCAGGCTCAACCAATTGATAGAAGCAGGTTTCCGGATAAAAGAGGAATTTCTACAAGGAATTATCCGTTCTGTCTAAAGATAGAGCAATTGGCAAGCTCTGATTTAACTATAAATTTCGAGACCGATTTTTTTCAACATCTTGTAAAAAAGACTCAATGGAAAACCCATTACATTAAAATAACAACCCTCTATCCTCTCTACAAAAACCGATGCCTTGCCCTGGATACCGTAAGCCCCGGCTTTGTCCGCGTACTCTTTTTTGTCTAAATAAAAATCGATCTCGGCGCCGGAAAGGGCCGTGAAATATACCTGTGTCACCGCGGAATCAAAATAATTTTCGCCTTTATACAATATAGATAGGCCGGTTATTACTTCGTGTTTTTTACCGGAGAGGGTTTTTAACATATTAAAAGCAGCCTGCCTGTGCGCCGGTTTGCCCAAAATAGTGTCGTTAATGCACACTATGGTATCTGAACTGACTACCGGGACATTATAAAACTCCTCTTTGTAAACAAACCGGCCTTTCTCTAAACAAACTCTTTTAATAAAATCTTCTTTGGATTCAGCGGGCTTTAATTCTTCCTCTACGGCAGGGACGATTATTTCCGGTTCTAAGCCGATTAATTTTAATAGCTCCCTGCGCCTGGGCGATGATGATGCTAATATTATTTTCATTTGCTCTCTATATTGCTGTGATCTCATTTTTACCACGAAGCACTTGGCGCAGCCGTTGGCCGCAACTAAACACACCCCGTCGCTTCGGGGCAAAAAATAAAAAGCCCCTCAGCGCCACCCCTCTCCAAGAGGGGACTGTGCCGGCGCTCCCATTGCGACCTTGTCTATAGAAACTACTTGAGTTATAACAAACGCTTTTAAAATCTGCTTAATCTGCGTAATCTGTGTTCTCTGTGGCTAAAAAACATTCTATCACGGTTTTATCTTTAAATTGAACTTCTCTATATTGTAACGGAAAGCGCGATACTGGATTTTAAGCATTTTGGCCGCATTCTTCATGTTAAAATTATTTAGTTCTAAAGCTTTTACTATGACTTTTTTGCTGATATCATCGATGTATCGGTTAAAATCGAAATTCCCATCTATTAGAAGCGAATCTAAATCACCTGCCGAGACATCTTGCTCGGCTATATTATAAATTAATTCCGTGGGCAAAGAATTCAAACCGATATATCGATTCTTTTCCAATGCCACGGCTCTCTCTACGAAATTCTCCACTTCCCTTATATTTCCCGGCCAGGAGTAGTTGTAAAATGCGTCTAAGGCTTCCTTTTCAAAACCTTCGATATTTTTGTTAAACCTTTTATTAAAGGTTTTTAAGAAATATTGCACGAGTAGGGGAATATCATCCTTCCTCTCCCGCAGCGGGGGAATGCGAATAGAAATAACATTTAAACGGTAAAAAAGATCGGACCTGAATTCGTTTTTTTTCATCTCCTCCATCAGGTCTTTGTTGGTGGCAGAGATAATCCTGACGTCAATTTCTATCTCATCATTGCCTCCTACCCGCCTGATCTTTCTCTCCTGGATAGCGCGCAGCAGCTTGACCTGCATCTTTTGCGACATTTCCCCGATTTCATCGAGGAATAATGTCCCCTTATGGGACACCTCGAATAAACCTATCTTGTCTTTGTAAGCATCGGTAAATGCACCTTTTATGTGACCGAACAATTCACTTTCGAGCAAATTCTCAGGCAGCGCTCCGCAATTGATGGAAATAAACTCCTTGCCGGCCCGTCCACTTTTATTGTGGATGGCCCTGGCAATCAACTCTTTTCCCGTGCCGCTCTCACCGCTGACCAACACCGTGGAATCGGTCTGGGATATAGTAGCGATCAAGTCGAATATCTTTAACATTTTATGGTTGTGACCGACAATGTTTTCAAATTTCTCTTTTTCGGTCAGCCTGGATTTTAACTCGATGTTTTCTTTCTCGATGCTCTTCCTGTACAACGATCTTTCGATGATGAGTTTTAATTCATCGATATTGAAAGGTTTGGTTATATAATCTGCGGCGCCTAATTTCATGGCTTCGACCGCGTCATTGGCCGAAGCAAAAGCAGTAATCATAATAACCGGCAATTCGGCATCGATTGATTTTATCTTCTTCAACAATTCTATACCGCTGACACCGGGCATTTTTATATCGGATATGACCAGTTCAAAGCTCTCTTTCTTTAGTGTATTTAAGGCCGATTCCCCACTCTCAGCGCACACCACATCATATCCCGCCCGCTTTAGAACGATGGACAGCATATCTCTTACACTGGCGTCATCGTCTACGACTAATATTCTGCTGTTTCCTTGAAGCATATGATAACCTCTGTGCCGATGTTTTTTTCCGAATTTATTTTTATTTCAAAATTATGCTCTTCGACAATTCTTTTTACAATGGGCATACCCAGCCCGATGCCGGAGGTGAACTTGGAATAAAAAGGATTAAAAATATTTCCCAGGTCATCCTCGTCGATGCCGCTGCCGTTATCTTTTATCGATAGTTGAAGATTTTCCTTTTGTTCATAGATGTTGATCTCTATAGTTCCTGCACCGTTCACCGCTTTTATCGAATTATTGATAAGATTCCATACCAGTTGTTCAACCTGCTTCATATCGGCATATACCTGGTCCTTTTCGCTGAATTTTTCGATGAAATTTATCTCTTTATTACCGGCGGAGTTCAGTTCGACTATATTATCAACCAGCTCCCCTAATTTGAAGCGGCTTTTTTCTAAGGGAGTAATCTTGCTGTATTCGAGAAAGTCCTCGATAGATTTAGATAAACGGTTCGATTCTTTTACGATGATATTCATCAGGTTCCGGTACTCCGGGGTAAGCTCTATCTCGGTTTTTAAAAATTGTACCGAACCGGAAATCGAGGCTAAAGGGTTCCTGATCTCGTGGGCCATACCGGCAGCCATTTCACCGATAAGGGCAAGATGCTCTTTTCTCTTTAACTGTTTTTCGATCTCTCTTTTCTCGGTCAAATCCGTGATAATAAAAACAAATACCCTATCGAAAGTGTATATCTTCCTGAGCATGGAGACCGAAACCCCAAGCAGCAAATTATTGATTTCCGTTTCAAAATAGTGTTTTTTCCGGGAATCGGTTATTTGTTCTATCTTCGTGAAATCCGAGTCCCATAACAATAATTGAAAAATGTTACTTTTTTTATCTATATTCAACAGGCTTTTCGATTTCTCATTAAAAGATATAACCTCGCCATAGGAATTGCAGGTTAAGAAGCCGTTTTCCATTTTTTCTAATACGGTGCTGTTGAGTAAATCTAAATCTTTAAAACTGGCCTGGACTTGTTCTAACTCCACCCCGGTTCTTCTTATTCTTTCGAAGTAGTAAGAGGAAATTAGAGCTATACTGGCAAAACCGATCATACTCATGACCAGGTTGTATATAAAAGTGCCCCGCTGCACTTCCTCATTCACCACCCAGGAAAAAAAGGGGGTCAACTTTAAATACATCAATTCCGAAAGAGCGCCGAAAAGAATAAAAGATAAAGCGGCAATATATATGGTATCCTTCCGCGATAGGAAAATCGAAGTGACAATAATAGGCAGGATATAGAGAAAATAGAAGGGGCTCTGGACGCCTCCGGAAAAGTAAACCAAAGCCGTGATTAAAAGGATGTCTGCCGTTATCTGGTAGTAGATGGAAAAGCGGGGTCTGAGCCTGATCAGCAGGAAATTGAAGATTGCCATTAAAGAAGCTGTCCCTAAGGCGATAAAAATGTGGACGGTATGAATGGGGGGTTTTTTTGAAAAAATTTCCACTGTGATGGAAAGAGCAGCCAATATCAAGATTAAACCGACCCTGATAATATTTATCGTAACTAATCTACTGCTTGTTTTTTTATCTTCTATAGAAATCAATTTATATCGGTCTTTGCCTTATCCTAATGTGCCGACAAGTTCGAACATAGGCATGTACATGGCGATAACGATGCCACCGACCAATAAACCCAATACCAGGATCAATATCGGTTCCATCATCGATATAAGGGCATCTACCGCCTGCTCCACTTCTTCATCATAGAAATCGGCAACTTTCCCCAGCATACCGGAAAGGGCGCCGGTTTGCTCACCTACCGATACCATCTGCGTCACCATAAAAGGGAAAAGTTTTGATTCCTCCCAGGCTTCTCCTAAAGGTTTACCTTCCTGGACGGCGGTTCGGCTTTTCATGACCGAATCTTCGACAATGGAATTTCCTGCTGTCCTGGCTGTGATGGTCATGGCTTCGATTATCTCGACGCCTGAGTTTAAGAGAGTTTCCAATGTCCTGGTTACCCGGGCCACGCCTACTTTTAAAAGAAGTACGCCGAATACGGGCATCTTCAATTTTATCTTATCTAATACTCTTTTGCCTTTGTAAGTAGAATTATAGGATTTTAGGGCAACGACTAACCCGATTGCCCCGATGACTAAATAAGGTAAATTCGCGATCATAAAGTCGGATATATTGATGACGATCTGGGTGGGCAAGGGCAGCGAAGCGCCTAAGTTGACGAACATATTCGCGAATACGGGAATAACTTTGGTCATGATGACCGAGGTTAATACTACTGCGATGATCAACACGATAACAGGATATGCCATGGCCGATTTGACTTTACCGGTCAGTTTGGCAATGTTTTCGATATACTCCGATAATCTCATTAAGATGGTGTCTAAGTTGCCTGACGCTTCACCGGCCTGGATCATACTGGTGTAGAGATCGTTAAAGATTTTGGGATGCTTTTTTAAGGCATTGGAAAAAGTGGCTCCTCCTTCCACATCCTTCCTGATCGTTAAAAGTGCTTTTTGGAAATATTTATTCTTCTGCTGGGTGGCAAGGATGCCTAATCCCTGGGTAATGGGCAGGCCGGCGTTAAACATAACCGACAATTGGCGGTTGAATACCGATAGGTCCCTCACATTGACCCCTTTTTGCAAAAGGTTGCCTATTTTAAGCTCAAACTTTTTTCTTTCTATGTTTAATACCTGGATCTGTTCTTTTTCTAAGGCAGCGGTCAGCTCTTTGGGAGACCTGGCGTTTCTTTCTCCTTCGACGATGTTTCCAACTTTATTTTTTCCTTTGTATTTAAAGGTAGGCATTTTTCCCCCTTAAAAGTTACGATATTTATTGCTGTCGGCGGCGGGAGCCGCTCCTCTACTGTAATTGGGCTTAAATTGACTGGACAGGGTACTGGGACCCCGTTTTATCATTTCATTCAATTCTTCGGGATTATGGGAAACATTAAGGGCCATCTCAAGGGTTATCTCTTTTTTGAAATGGAGGTTGGCCAGGGATTGATTAAAGGTAATCATACCGTATTTCTCCTGGCCGGTTTGCATGGCCGAATATATCTGGTGAATCTTATTGTCGCGGATCAAGTGCCGTACAGCGGGACTGGGCACAAGAACTTCGATGGCAAGACATCTACCCTTGCCGCCGGGTTTGGGTAACAGGGACTGGGTGATGATACCTTCGATATTCATGGACAACTGTGTGCGCACCTGGTCCTGTTGGTGTGTAGGGAAAACGTCGATGATCCTGTTGATGGTCTGGGAAGCGGAATTGGTATGTAGGGTTCCGAAGGTTAAATGGCCGGTTTCGGCTGTGGTTATGGCGGCCTGGATGGTTTCTAAGTCCCTCATCTCACCGATGAGCACTATGTCCGGATCCTGCCTGAGAGCGGCTCTCAGCGCCTCGGAAAAACTTTTGGTGTCGGAATGTACTTCTCTTTGATTGATCATCGCTTTTTTATGGGTATGCAAATATTCGATGGGGTCTTCTATAGTAATAATGTGTTCGGCCCTTTCAGCATTTATTTTATCTATCAACGAAGCCAATGTGGTGGTTTTCCCTGAACCGGTGGGCCCGGTAACCAATATCAGACCGCGTGGTTTTGAGGCAAAAGAAGCCACCACCAGCGGCAGCCCCAATTGATCGAAACTCATGATTTCATAGGGGATTCTCCTGAAAGCGCCGGCAACGGCGCCTCTTTGCATAAACACATTGCCGCGGAACCGGGCTATTCCTTTGATACCGAAGGAGAAGTCGATTTCCCACTGCTCTTCGAATTTATATTTTTGGTTATCGTTTAAGATACTGTAGATGATCTGTTTCGTTTCCGCCGGGCTCATCGGGGGCTGTTCGATCCGTTTCAATTTGCCGTGCACCCTGATGATGGGCGGTGAATTGGTGGTAATATGAAGGTCTGTGCCGCCTTCATCCACTAATATTTTCAATAACTGCGGGAGTGGTAATGACATTCTCGGTTCTCCTTATATTTTCGTTGTTTCTCTCAGTACTTCTTCTATCGACGTAGAGCCTAATTTGATCTTTTCTATGCCGCTCATCCGCAGGGTGAGCATACCTTTCTCCTTTGCCTTTTGTCTCAACTCGGAGGTTGATACGCCCACCATGATCTGTTCCTTGATCTCTTCGTCGACTTCCATCACTTCGAATAATCCTACCCGGCCTTTGTAGCCGGAATTATTGCATTTTTCGCAGCCTTTGGTTTCGAATATTTTTACCGATTTGGCCTCTTCCGGGGGGAAACCGATGTCGATAAGGGTTTGAGCCGGGATTTTCGCCTCTTTCTTACAATTTACGCACAGCCGCCTGATCAGCCTCTGTGCTACCACTAACCTGACTGCGCTGGAAACCAAAAAGGGTTCGATGCCCATATTAATCAACCTGGCGATGGTGGAGGGGGCGTCATTGGTGTGAAGAGTGGAAAGCACCATATGACCGGTTAATGCTGCTTTAATAGCGATGTCCGCGGTTTCGAAATCCCTGATCTCACCGACCAGGATAATATTGGGGTCCTGCCTTAAGAATGATCTCAATGAGGCGGGGAAGGTTAACCCGATCTGATCTTTAATGTTCACCTGGTTAATACCGTAAAGATTAAATTCCACCGGGTTCTCAGCGGTCATGATATTGACATCTTCGACATTTAGTTTGGAGATGGCGGAATAGAGCGTGTTGGTTTTTCCCGAACCGGTAGGGCCGGTGACCAGGACGATGCCCCAGGGTTCAGCGATATTTCTCTCGAACTTTTTCAAGGATTCCGGCTCGAAACCGAGTCTCGTCATGTCCAGCATGAGGTTATCTTTATCCAGGAGACGGATAACGATCTTTTCGCCGTGGGTGATGGGTAATGAGGAGACCCTCATGTCGATGGTCTTAGTTTTACCCTTTATATTCATCTTGGTCCTGATCCTGCCGTCCTGGGGCAGTCTCCTTTCGGCAATGTCGATGCCGGCTATCAACTTTACCCTGGAGGTGACTTTGTTTTTCAGGTTCATGGGCGGGGTCATATACTCGTGCAGTATGCCGTCGATCCTGAACCTTACCCTGAATACCTTTTCATAGGGCTCGAAATGTATGTCGGATGCCCCTTTGGTTATGGCGTCCTGGAATATCAGGTTGACTAATTTGATGGCCGGGGCGTCTTCATCTATGTCGCCGTCGATACTATCGTCGTCCGTGTCTTCTATCAATTCCACGGCCGCATCGTCGCCCAAATCGATCTCTTCGAGGAACTTCTGGGCTTCGATACCGGTGGAGGAACCGTAATATTTATCGATGGCTTCTAAAATAGAAGATTCGGGGGCGATTACCGCCTGGATTCGCAAATTGGTAGAGAACCTGATCTCTTCCTGGACAAAAAGGTTCGATGGGTCGGCCATGGCCAGGGTGAGCATGGAACCGATGCGGTGCACCGGCATGACGATATGTCTCCTGGCAATCTCAGGCTTAATTAAATCCAGCATCTTTTCATCGATTTCGAACTTAGAAAGATTGATGGATGGGTAACCGAATTGCTTACTCAAGGCCTGGGCAATGTCTTCTTCAGTAACAAAACCCAACCTGATCAGTATGCTTCCTAATTTTCCCGGTTCTTTTGCCTGAACGTCCAGCGCTTTCTGGAGCTGATCTTGCGAGATTCGCTTATCGTTTAATAAAAGTTCTCCAATTCTCATTTGTACATCCTTATTTTAAAAAATCTGGGAGTATTTGTCAATTCCATATTGCTATTATTTTAAAATAAAAAATCCTGATATGGCAAGATTGTTGATAGACCCGCTGCCGTCCAGCCCTATGGCGGCGTCTACAATAATGCTTCCTAAATTAAAACCGCAGCCTAATCCGTACAATACATCGGATTTCTCGCCGATAAAATATTTCCCGGTCAGGTCGGTTAAAAAACCGGCCCGCAGGAAAAACTTGTTCCGGAAAAATCCTTTCTCTATACCTACAGAGAGCGGCTGCATCTTTTCCCCGGAAAAGAGTAAATCCGTCGGGGCGATATCTAAGTCTAAATAGATGCCCCACTGTGGCTCCGGGGTAAACGCAAGACCGGCAGTGACTCGCTTATTAAGGGTGATTTCCCGGTTTGCTGTTTGGATTTTGGGGTTCCAGGTATTTTTCACGGATACTCCAACGTTAAAATAAGCGCCGAAATTTACACTGATGCCGAAATCCATAGTAACCCTGGAAAATTTGTCGGCTGCTTGCCCCCAGCAGTCTTCCAGGTAGGTGCTGACCGCAGTGTCCGCTGTAAAGACATTTTCGTCCGTAATGGAGGCGTTATATTCGGTTAGCTCCCCGTCAAGATAATGCAAAGTTACCCCTACATTCATCCCTCGCGAAAAACTCATCCCATAAGAGAGGGAAACCTGTTTATAATGCAGTCCTAAAAAATTCATTCCTAATGAGGCGATGTCGTCATTGGTGATATTCCCTGCTTCTTTATTAAAAATATCGCTCTCCAGCGGGTTGATGACAGCAGTGTTAACGATGGCATATGAAACGCCGTAACCCCTGGAAATGTATCCCGGCACACTGGAGCTGAAACCATAAAGACCGTTTTTCGACCGGAATAAATCGTGTAATTTACCCAGCAGGGCCTTTTTGTCGTCCGTTGGGAAACTTTCAAAATTTTTAAGATTATAACCCAGGATATCGTCTAAGTGGCCGGCAAAATTTTTATAATCCATGAAGCTGTTTTGGTACTGGTATCCGCTCAGGCCGTATTTTACCGCTGCCAGCAGGGCCGGGTTAATATGTATGGCATTCACATCGAAATTGAGGGCGGTGGTGGAATAGCCTAAAGAAAGCGAGCGCGCCCCGAAATAAGCGGGGACGATAGAGAATAGGGATGCGGCAAGGTTAAACAAAACCAAAAACACGATTAAATTCTTCATTAGCGGTAATAATACAATACTATGAATGAATAAGCAACATAAAAAACAGATTTTTTTACGCTGCCGGTAAATTTTTTTAATTTTTTTTTCATTTCACCTGCTATTTAACCCTAAGTATCTTTACCGGATTGGGGCTGCCGTTCTCCCCCCGCCCCCTTTTGTCGATGTAATATAAAATGTTTTTCTTAACGATCTCATGGGTATCTTTTCGTTTATATAGGGTTTTTAGCTGACGCCTATTGAGATAGGGGATCACTGTCAGCAGCATTTTAATAGGGGTCTGTTCATCTAAGGCCACCGATTCCGCCACCATGGGCCTCTTATACCATTCCGTGGCCTCCAGCGCCTCATAGAAATCGTATCTCGGCTTTCTCCTGTTGATGAATTTTATCAAAAGTCCCTCGGTGCAGTAACCATTTTCTAATATCACCTTTAAAACCCGCTTGTCTTCTTCCTCTATGAAATATTCCAGCAGGGCAAGGGGGGCGATTTTCATGTAGGACAGTTTTTCGCCTAAGGGAAATTTTTTATACCGGGCTGTAAAGACCAATTCCGCTTTTTTCCTGATATAAGGCCGGGTGCGGGTATTCTTTATCACCCGCAGCAGGTCCATGGGAAAGAGGTCGGGAATGATATTCAAAGAGAGCCTCTCCGGGAAGCGGGGATGTTGGGCCAGGAAAAACAATACCCTGTAACTGTTTTTGTGCAGTTCGTAAATATCCAACAACTCTTGTTCGCTTACGGAGCCGCTGCGTATTTTTTTCAGTATTTCAAATTCATTTCCCATTTGCTCGAAAATTTTATTTTTAGGTTTTCGCCTGGGGCCGGGTATTGCTAAATGCTAATTGACCTGTCATGAAATTACTCTGCCTCCGGCGGCCCTGCCGGGGGCCAAACTTTTGTAAAAGTTTGATCAAAACCTTTAATTATTTAAAATCAAAAGAGGCCCCTGCCGCGAAGCGGCTAATCGCCTCCCCACGCGAGTGGGGTCAGAAATCCTTCTCTT
>JAGLSW010000702.1 GCA_023135565.1 Candidatus Aminicenantota bacterium
GGAATTTCTCCAACAAGTTGTTGGAGAATTGGCAAAGATTTTAGGGGAAATAAAGTATATCTTTCGGGTAAACATGCTTATTTTCTGGGTAAAAATACTTATCACCCAGGTGGAAACATTTATCCCCCAGGTGGGAATACTTATCCCCCAGGGAAAGTACTTATTTCTCTATAAATAAAGTATATTTTTCTATCGCAGGGCTTAGGGGTATCGTTAGAAATCTCCCTGCTTATGAACCCACTTCTTTACTTCTTTAAAAGGATAGTCCTCCAATATCCCGAAATTGCGGATTTTCTTTGCCTTATTCCTGGTTAAGAGGGGCGAAGATATACCGCAGAAAAATTTCGCGATTGTCGCGGGACTCAACTCTTCGCTTATGGCAGAGGTAAACTCCTTCGCTAACTCGTTATAATTATAAGAAGTGAGAGGCTCTCTTTGTTCCCCCGGGGGAATCACCACCGGCCCGGTTTTACAAACAGAACAACGCCCGCAATTTTTTATCCCCAGTTCACCGAAATATCCCGATAAAGCGGCGCTGAGACAGGATTTCCCGGCAAAAAACGCCACCATCTTATGTATCCTTTCGATTTCGGTCGTTTCTTTTTTCTCGAACACTGTAAGTAGTTTTGCCGAAAGCGTTTCGATATCGAAATCATGATTCATGATCTCATACACATCGATGGCTATTTTCGACCGCAGCTCGATCCAACCTTGCTCACCGAAATACTCCAAAGCCTTGATTACCCTCTCCCTGGGAGCGCTTTGCTCCTTGACCACTGCATCTATATCCACAGTGCTCCATATCTTTTTAGTAAAAATATGCTTGAATATCACACCGGCAAACTCGCTTATTTCCTTCCTGAATTCTTTCAAACGGGCTATTATTTCATCCTGGCCGGTGATAAATTTAAACTCATAATCCTGGAAATACGTATACCTGGGCTTTATTATTTTCTCCAGTTCCAGGTACACCAATAGGGTCTTTAAGGGCAATTGCCGGATGTCCGACTCCGTCGATAAAGTGCGCAGCTTCACCTCCCACAAATTCCCCTGGTTGGCGCGGATCGCTTCCAATGCAATCTTTACTCCCGCTTCCTCAGGCGTGTCGCCATAAACGAAATTTTCCAGGATAGATATACTATCCCGGTCGGCCAGCGTTTCGCAGAGCGAAGGTTGACCGTCCCGCCCGGCCCGGCCTATTTCCTGGCTGTAACTTTCCAGGGATTTGGGCAGGTTATAATGAATAATGCGGCGGATGTCCCGTTTGTCGATGCCCATGCCGAAAGCAATCGTCGCCGCGATTACGGGAATTTCCCCGGCCATAAATTTATCCTGGATTTTTTCCCGTTCTTCGTTTTTCAGCCCGGCATGATAGGGCAGGGCGTCGATTCCTTTAGAACGCAGCATCCGCGCTACCTTTTC
>JAGLSW010000703.1 GCA_023135565.1 Candidatus Aminicenantota bacterium
TTTCATGAAACTTTTGACACTACCTAACATAGCAATTTTTGTGCCTATTCGCATAATTATACGAATTGAAAAAGCCTGATAATAAAGACTTTTCGGTGATTGGGAAATTATAAAAATAAGGGCGTGACAATTTTTTTACTCCCCGAAACCCTTTGTTGATGCGGTTTTTGAGGCGATTTTATGCCGTTTTTGAAGGCGTTTGACAATATTTGTCACGCTTAAAACCCTTTATTGATGGGCTTATTCGCCAATTCGATAACAATAAGAAACTATCCCCGGTGTTACTTTTATATTTTTTCCTTGGAACATTGCAAGTCCGGTTGAATGGAGGGAATAAAAGAAGAACACCCCGGTAAATGTGGAAAATTTGCATTATAGAGAGTTCCTTTTTGATCGATAAACAAATGATTTGCCGGTAATTTTTTTATAACCTGGGGGCTGAGTTTTCCATTATAGGTTTTTGGGTTTTAGGTTTGGGGTAGGGGCGGCGGTCAGGTTGTGGGTGTTTGGGACTGCGGCGCTGTTCTTTTTTTCGGTCTCCCGGCTGCTGGTGGTCGTTGTTCCGGATCGACGATTCACGGCAGGTTTTTTGCTGCAACTCGTCCGGTTTTCCGGTGGGCGTATCCCGGCAAGGCAATTTCCCGGCAGATGATTTTTTCCCGGTCTCCGGTGTGCCCGGTGGCCGTCGTCCGGGATCGCTCGTTCCCCGGCAGGCGTTTTGTGTTCGACTCCCCCCATCAAATTTTTTTTCTTATTTGGGGCTTAACTGGAAAAAATTGCGGCTTCCTGGTTCAGTCAACAGCGCAGGCAGCGATTTTTTTTGCCTGCGTAAAAATTTTTTTTGACATAATTTTTTTATTGCTCCGCCGCCGCCTGCCCTTCGTTTTTTTTACTTCAAAGCTGCCGGCGGCGGAGTGACGAAAAAACCATTATCAAAAAAATATTTTTATTTACTGTTGACGGGTTCAGGAAGCCGTAATATCGTTTCTAAGCCCCAAATAAGTAAAAAAATTTTTGAGAATTCAACAATCTAAAAAATCCCCGTAAGGGTAGCCCAGGCGAAACGGCAAAAAAAGAAAGAAAACATCCGCTCACATTGTGAGAGCCAACGAAGAACGTTCGACGGGTTAAGATCGTTCCGCGCATGAAAAGTTTTTGCGGGGGTCCAGGGGGCAGTTTTTTTAAAAAGCGCCCCCTGGTTGCCGAAGGCAAGAGAGAAAAAAAGGAGGGACGGCGAAACAAGAAAAGAAAAACAGCACCCAGCCCCCCAAAAAACAGGTGCGTGGCTTTGAATGGGTACACAAATTTATATTTTTGTGAATGGTGAAGGCAGCGGGAATTCGTGAATAGTTGAATACTAAAATAAAATGTGATCGGATGTTTCGGGGACGTGATCAAAAGTTGCAAATAGTAATATTTGGTGAAATTTACAAGTGCATCGAAAACGTGCAAAAGACGTGGCAGAGCGGGTTTCGAGCGATTTTACGAGCAAAAATAGCGCCAAAATTGCCGTTTTGTTCGCCTCCAGACATGCGCGTAAACCCTTTTATATCGTAGCTTTCCAGGTTTTCCCTTCAAAAAAAATTGTCCGTAAGTTTGCCGAAGTGTAAAAAAACAGCCGTTTTTGCAAGTGCACCAAAAACATGTAAAAGACGTGGCAGAGCGGGTTTTGAGCGATTTTTCGGGCAAAAATGGCGTCCAAGCTGCCGTTTTGTTCACCTTCCAAAATGCGCGGAAACCCTTTTATATCGAAGCTTTCCGGGTTATTTCTCCAAAAAAAATTGTCCTTAAGTTTGCTGAAGTGTAAAAAAACAGCCGTTTTTGCAAGTGCACCAAAAACATGCAAAAGACGTGGCAGAGCGGGTTTTGAGTAACCGCACCCATTCGCCTGAAATTTATTATTATCTTTACACCCATAGGAGCGTGATATTGTACATTATAATTTGATCCTGATTTCTATTGGATTAGCCATATCGAACATATAGAAAAACTCGCGGGCGTATCATAAGAAATCACAATGTGTCATAATATGGAGGTAAATATCCCCCAAACGAACCCGGTTCGTGGCCTGGGAGTGATCTAAGTTTTTAGGAAAAGCGAAACAGCCTGTAAGCCTATAGCGCTCACCTAAATTGAC
>JAGLSW010000704.1 GCA_023135565.1 Candidatus Aminicenantota bacterium
GGCCGCCGGAGGCAAAATGTTGTGAAAAATGAGAATTAAGACAGCAGCGCTGCGTAGATTTCCCGGGCAGCGTCGGCGGGGGAAATTTTCCGGCCCCGCGGCAATTGGACTGCTGCTCCAACCAGCGTAGGGGGAGAAACCATATGGAAACGAATATTTTTATATTGTTCGGCAAAAGAGCGGGTGATAAGCAGCAGTGCGTTTTTGGCCGCTGCATAAGAGAGAATTTTTTTGTAAGGTTTGATAATCCCGGCAAACTCGAAACCGGTGTTAACCACTGCTTCTAAGGCGCTGTTTTCTATAAAAAAACGGGTGATTTCTACCGCGGTGCTCACATTGTGAAAAAAATCGTGCTCAAAATCCGCGGCCTGTAATTTTGTCGTGTCTTTATAGGTAATGGGGCCATAGTTATTGATCAGGCAGCGGCACTCTTTAAAAAGAGACGCATTTTCCTGTAAAAAATCCTCTATCCCTTTTAATGTCGAGAAATCGGCCCGCAGCCATTTACAGTTTTTGTTTCCCGGCGGTTTGTTTTGGTGATATTGAGCCAGGACAAAAAAATCTTTTTCTAAGAACAGTTCTACTAATGCCCGGCCCAATAGTCCCGACGCGCCTGTGATTAAAATTTTCTTTTTCAAGCGGCAATATATTTTAAAATTTCGACTTCCGCGCCTTTTATAACTGCTTCTTCTGCCCTTTTCAGAATCTCTTCTGTAACCGTTTCATCGAGATAATATTCTCCACAGTTCTTACATACATCGGCAGGTACATTCTTGAAAATAATCGTAGTGTCACCCCGCTGCAGGACCACATCGGTTACCCCGGGATGGGCGCTGCCACTTTTACAAATCACACACTCCATATTTATCTCCTTTCTTTAATTTCATTAATGTGAAATTATCCCACACAATAATTTTTTTTTCAACCCAAATTCCAGTCAACTTGTAACTATTCAGTTTCGGAAAAAATGAGTCTGTCCGCGGTTCAATTATTGGACAAAACGGGTATGAACTGTTTGGGTGGGATCAGATTTATTCAAAACTGAATAGTTACGTCAACTTAAAGCCGCAAAACTTTCAAATATGGTATAATTCTTTTCTATATAGTGATATAATGTAATGTTTTTTTCAAGACTAAGCTTGAAAAAAAAGCCACCTACCGGTGGGAATTTGAAATATGTACAACATGTTGTTTATTACCGCCATATAATGGCATACTGTCAGGTGACAAAAATGACGGCAAATAAAAAAAAATCAAAAGGCACTATCGCTATCCTGACCGGCGGCGGCGATGTGCCCGGTCTGAACCCGGCCATCAGGGCAGTGACCATCAGGGCAAACCGGGAAGGCTACAAGGTCATCGGCATTAGAAGAGGCTGGGCCGGGATAACGGAACTAACCCGGGACCCGCAAGCCGATAATTCGGAAAATTTCCAGGTGCTGACCAACACCATCGTAAGAAAATGGGGCCGCACCGGGGGCACTTTCCTGCACACGTCCCGCACCCGCCCTTCCCGCGTGCATAAAGACGACGTGCCCGCTTCGCTGAAAGATAAATACAATAAAAAACACAACGACCTCACTCCGGAAATAATTAAAAACCTGGAATTTCTCGGCGTCGATTACCTGATCCCTATCGGCGGCGACGATACCCTGAACTATGCGGAACACCTGTCCAAACATAGAATAAAAATAGTTGCCATACCCAAAACCATGGATAACGATGTGCCCGGCACCGACTATTGTATCGGTTTCAGCACCTGTGTCACCCGTACTATCAATATGACCAATATGATGAGAACCTCCGCCGGTTCCCACGAACGACTGCTGGTTATAGAGGTTTTCGGGCGTTACGCCGGTTTTACGGCTATGCTGCCCACCATGGTGGGAGCGGCAAACAGGTGCGTCATCCCGGAATATAAGTTCGAGATCGAAAAGCTTACCGAACTACTTATCGAAGACCGGCGCAGAAATCCCAGTAAATACTCCGTGGCGCTGGTTTCCGAAGGAGCCATGTTCAAAAGTGGGGAAATGATTTTTAAGAGTCAAGAAAAAGATGCCTACGGCCACGCCAAATTAGGCGGCATAGGCGACCTCATCGCGCAAAAATTGAAAGAACTGTCCCCCCGTTATAACAGCGGCAAAAAAGTGAATGTGGCGAGCCAGAGGTTAGGCTACTTAGTCAGGGGTGGAGACCCCGACGCCGTGGATTCCATCGCGCCCATGGCTTTTGGAAATTTAGCTCTCGATTTAGTATTAAAAGGCATTCACGGCAGGATGGTGGCGGTCAGGGACGGCAGGTACGACAATGTGCCCTTAGAGATCGTTACCGGCAAAAAAAAATTAGTAGATATAGATGAATATTATAATACTGAGCGGTTACGACCTCATTATAATGTATTTGAATTGAAGCCCTTGTTCATCATGGGAACATAGGGCGGGTGGCACCCACAACACACAGCCCCGCTTGTTTGGAAAAAAAAACAAAAAAATGAATTTTTTTTGGGAAAACATTAGAAAAAAATTTCAAAATATAGTATTAATATAACCATAGGAGGTAAAAAACAAAATGAAGAAGAAAATGCTATTTTTAATCGTTACCACACTTTTCGTTTTTTCCCTGTTTTTACCGGCAGGCGGACTCGAGGTTTTAAAGATCGAAGAAAGCGGCGAAAAAGACAAACTATTTTTCGATCTAAAGGACGTACAGGCTATTATCGCCGGTTTCGAAGCCGGTGACCTGCAGATGTTTATCGAATTCGCCGACCTGCAGGACAAGGTGCTGGCCCGGCTCGGCAAGTTCAAAAGCGGGAAAATCAAATGGCGGCACAAAATCCAGGCTAAAACCAGGATGCTGGTTAAATTCGACAAAACCGATTTTCCCGGCGTACTGGAAAAATTGCAGGCAAATCCCATGAAACCCGGTTTTCAAGTTATTTTGAGCAATTCCAAAACCAATGAAGTGCTAAAAAGTTATGAAATCTCTTCTGCTCCTTTTGCCGATTTAGCTATCGAAGTCAAATACCCCATCAAAGTAAAACCCGGCGAAGAGTTAAAAGAGAAAATCACCACCACCATCCGCAATACCGGCGCAGCTCCAGCCGGGAATTTCCATGTAGATTTTACTATTACCGCGGAGAATCGCCCCGATATCAAATTAGGCTCTTTTTTAAAAGAATTTTCCCAGGATGTCGTCATCAAAGACGGCAAAGAGACGGTTGGGAAACTGGTCGGCGGCGCCGATTGTTCTCTAACTATCGACTCTCTTAAAATCCCGGCGGACATCGTCCCCGGGCGTTATAATATGCAGGTTACGGTGGATTCCCAGGATGTGATTAAGGAACCGGACGAAGAGAATAATGTTTTCAAAGGATTCCTGATTATATCGGTAGCCGAACCGAAGCTCTTGACCTTAGATTTATCCGAAACCCGGCTGGTTTTTAAACCCTCTGACTGGGGATTTAGCATCATGCACGGCAGCACCGTGCTTTCGGACGGCAAAGATTGGCGAAAATGCCGGATCAAAGCTCATATTTACCAGATCAGGCATGCCTCCTGGAAGGATTTCCACTGGGAGATCGACACCTTTGACCGTTCCGTATGGCGGATCACAGGCGCCGCTTTTTGCAAATCCGGCGGCAAAGCCAAAGAGTTAAAGATTAAAGTAGCGCCTCGTGGAGGTTCTAAGACAGCCATGCCCACCAGTGTAGATTTGGTGCTCAAGGACACCAAATTGGAATTCAAGCCTGCCACCCGGGAGTTTAAGTTATTGTCATATGGTGATTCTATTGCTTATGTGCCTTTTTGGCAGACCTGCAAGTTAGAATCTCATCTTTATCAATTTAAGAACACGAACTGGCCCGGTGTATTTTGGCAAGCCGATACTTTTAAGAAGGAAGTCAACAAAATTTCCGAAGGGAAATTTTGCAAGCAGGGTATTGGCGGCACGGTTACTCCTACTAAGATCGGCATTAAAGTAGAGCAATAACCCCGTGCGCACGGGGAGGCGA
>JAGLSW010000705.1 GCA_023135565.1 Candidatus Aminicenantota bacterium
AAAAAATGGAGCAAAGAATTTAACACCGTCGATTTCAGGACCATCAGGGACAACTATGAAATAATCGACGGGGTCTACAAAGGCGAGCTAATCAACCGATTGAAAAAAGAAGGTTATCGCCTGGAACATGATAAAAACAACCGGTTAAATTTCGAGATTGCCGGTTTTACGCGGGAGCAGATACTGCATTTCAGCCGGGTGCCCCAGATCGACAAAAAGTTGGAAGAAATGGGTACGGACCGAAAACACGCCAACGCGAAACAAAGAGACACCGCCAATTTAATGACCAGGGCAGAGAAGGTGCTGGTGGAACTCGATTCATGGAGAGCGCAGTTCAGGGAAAAAATGAGCGCCATGGGTATCAAATCGCCGACTCTTATCCAGGAGATAGAGTTATCTCCCCAGGGGCTGCCTGCGAATATCCCCGCTGCCGATTTAGAAAAAACCCTTTCTCAAGCTGCCGGTGATTTTTTGTATGCTCATGCCGCTTTTACGAAACGGGAGTTTATCAACGGTGTTTTGAAGAAGGCCGGGGACGTTCTATCCCCTCGTTATGTAGAAGATTACTTCGACGGCAGCGGGCTTTTTATCAACCTCGGAGAACGTACCGGTAAAACCTATTTTTCCACAAGGAAGAATATCAATCTTGAGAAAAGTCTTTATAGATACGTGGCCGCAGATATAAAAAGAAAGAAAGGACTTATCAAAGAATCGAAGGTGAACAGGTTTCTTAAGCATTCGTGTTTGCTTGAAGGTCAGAAATCAGCGGTGCGACTTATGGCGCACTGTCCAGGCCGGGTGGTGGCCATCCAGGGCGATCCCGGTGTGGGAAAATCTTTTCTGCTGGATGAAGCAAGAATGCTTTTCGAGAAAGAGGGATTTTTTGTCAGAGGTCTTGCCCCGTCCAACCAGGCCGCATTAACATTGAGAAAAGAATCGGGACTGAGAGCATCCACACTGCATGCCTTTTTTGTTAAATTGCAGGCGGATGCCGGGAACTGGAAAAAAGGCTATGATGCATTCGATCTCAGGTTAACCAATTTCAAAGGGTTGAAACGGAGTACGCAGCGGGAGGTTTGGTTCGTGGATGAAGCATCCATGATCGACAACTACACCATGAAACGGCTTTTTGAAGCGGCACAGATCAAGAGGGCTTACGTGATCCTGGTGGGAGATAAAAACCAGATGCCGCCGATTGAATCGGGCAAACCCTTTGCCAATATGATAAACAAGAACTTAATCTCCTTTGTGGAGGTAAAAAAAATCCTGCGTCAAAAGGAGACATGGTATGTTTTGGATTCCGGGGAGTTATCGAAAAGGCACAAAAGCAGGATAAAAAAACAGGCACGTTACCAGAATGCCAAAGTAATATTTTCCGATACTCTCCCCTCCGGTTCCATCAAAGCGGGGCAATTGGAAACGCTGCGGGTGAAACGGGGTGTGGAGGTGAAGGTTTTCAAAGACTGTTCCTTGAAAGACGCGGTCAGCCAGATGGTAAACGGCGACATTGCAGCCGGTCTCGAAACGCTGAAAGACAGGATATACGAAATAAGGAACGATGAAGAGCGACTGCAAAAGATTGCCGAAACCTATGCCGGTTTTTCCCCGGAAGAGAGAGCGCAGACCATTGCGGTTACCGGAGGCAATCGCGACCGGGTAAAGGTCAATGATTATGTCAGGTCTGCTCTAAAAAGACGTGGAGAATTAACAGGTGGCCGGTTTGTCGAGGTCAAGCTCCATGGGAAGTCTGAGGTTAGAGAGTTTGCCCCCGGAGATAGGGTGATATTTCTCAAGAAGAAACAGGTTTCCGGTTTTTGGGTCATCAAGAATGATACGGGCATTGTGGTGAAAGTCAAAACTAAAAAAAGATTGGGTTTGAAAACATCGGGTTTGTATATGAGAGATAAGCATTTCATCACGATTATATCGAGAGGCAGGAGGATCGTCGTTGATTCCGAAAGGTACAA
>JAGLSW010000706.1 GCA_023135565.1 Candidatus Aminicenantota bacterium
AACAAAACTTTTGTTGAGCCGCTTCACGGCAGTACAGCAAAAGCGGGGAATCCTAAACCCGCAGGGAAAAATAGGGGACAGGCAAGTACGAACAAAAAAAAGGAAAGTAACAACGTATAGAGAACTTTCTCCCGCTGTGGAGAGAGCCTTGCAATATCACCCGGTTTCCTATAAAATACAGGCATGAAAAAAGTTAGTGTTAAATTGGAAATATGAAAAACTTGAAAACATTATTACCCTATTTGAAAAAACATTGGCTGTTCCTTACCGCCGGGTTCCTCTTCATGTTGCTCTATAACTACGGGCTGATGAAAGTGCCGGTCTTTATACAAGCAGTGCTGGACGAAATCATAAAAGAAAACCGGGCCGCCATTATTCACGATAATTTTATAAAAATCGGTCTCTTTATCCTCCTGGTAGTGATTTGCCTTTTTATGATGCGCAAACTTATCATCGGCGTGTCCCGCAGGATAGAATACTGCCTGCGCGAAAGAATTTTTAACAAACTGATGGCCCTGGATTACCTCTTTTTCCAGGCCAATGAGACCGGCGACTTAGTCTCCCGCTGCACCAACGACCTGAACGACGTGCGCACACTTTTAGGCCCGGGCGTCATGTATATACCCAATTCCTTGAGCCGGATTTTTCTCTTTTTGCCCGTGCTGATAGGCTTGAGCGGTTCCCTGATGCTGATAATTGCCGCTATGATGCTTTGCCTCACTATATTGATTGTCGTTCTTATTCCCTACCAGCGCCCTTTGTTCCAAAAAATCCAGGAACTATCCGCCAAAATCAGCAACCGCACCTGGCAGGTGATTTCCGGCATCTCTACTATAAAATTGAATACCCTGGAAGAGATAGAGATCGACCGTTTTAAAGAATTGAACCGCGACTATATTAAAAAACATATGGCTGTGGTTAAGTTCAGGGAAGGACTGTGGCCTGTCTTTCTATTTGTTTTCGCTTTGACCGAACTGGTCATCCTGTTAGTGGGCGGCAAACAGGTGATACAGGGCAGCCTTACCATCGGCCAATTGTTTCAATTTAATATTATGGTGGCTGCACTTACTTTTCCCATACTCTCTTTAGGCTGGATCATGTCGCTTATGCAGCAGGGCATCAGCGCCATGACCCGCATCAACTATATCCTGGAACACCCGGAAGAACAACAGCAGGGTTTGTCGGCAATAACCGGTTCCGACCTGCTTTTCGAGGTAAAAAACCTGGATTATGCCTACCCCGGGTCCGAACAACAGGTGCTCAACAATATTAACCTGACTATCGAACAGGGGCAAACTATCGCTATTACCGGCAAAATCGGCAGCGGTAAGTCCACCCTGCTTATGGTGCTGACCGGGCTTTTAAAGCCGGAACCGGGCCAGGTGTTTATCAACGGCATGGACATCCGTTCCATAGAGCAGCGCAGTATTTTTGAGAAAATCTCGGTGGTCTCCCAGGACCCCTTTTTATTCTCCAAGACCCTGGCTGAAAACATCGCCCTTGGCGCGGGTGGGGAACCGGGGCCGGAAGTCATTGCCGCTGCTGCTGAGAATGCCGGGCTGGGCAAAGATATAGAAACTTTCCCCGACCGATATGAGCAGATGGTAGGTGAGCGGGGCATTACTCTTTCCGGCGGACAGAAGCAGCGCACTGCCATTGCGCGGGCATTGTGCCGCTGCGCCCCTGTTATGATTTTAGACGACCCTCTATCTAATATAGACGCCGACACGGAAGAGCAGATACTGGGGAATTTAAAGAATCTCGATTCTAATCGCACATTGATTATAGTATCGCACCGGATATCGGCTTTACGGAATGCGGACAGGATTTTTGTGATGGACAAAGGCGTCATCGTGGAGTCCGGCGTTCATGCGGAATTGATGGAGACCGGCGGGCTTTATTCCCGGCTGGCCGTGATGCAGCAGATGGAACAACAGTTAGAGGTAAGCAGATAAATGAAAAAGGGAAATAATAAGAAGTTTTGTTCAAACTTTTTCAAAAGTTTGGCCCCCGGCAGGGCCGCCGGAGGCAGAGTAATCTCATGGTAGGAAAATTGAAAAACAAAAAAACGCCTGATCAAGATTGTTCGCTTTCGAGGAAGACTAAACAAAAGTTTTTCGGGGGGTCCAGGGGGGCGGTTTTTCAAAAAAGCCCCCCTGGTCGCCGAAGGCAAGAAGGTGCGCCGCAGTCGAAAGAAAATCTTATATCCGGTCATAAATATGACTGGCGGTTATTCAAGCGGCTGCTGCCCTACTTAGAGAACTACAAATTTTTAATAGTAATTTCTTTGGTTTTGATGTTGGCCGCCGGTTTTTTCAACGTGCTTACCCCCTATTTTATTAAGATAGGCATCGACAAAAACATTGCCGGCAGCGATTATGAAGGGCTTAAACGCACAGCCGCCCTGCTGTTTATTTTGATGGTCTGCGCCTTAATATTCCAGGTAATCTTCAATTACGCGATACGTTATTTAGGACAGCGTCTCCTTTTCGACATACGGTTGGACTTGTTCCGCCATCTTGTTTACTTATCCAATGATTATTTCGATAAAACAGCAGTAGGCAGGAGCCTTACTTTTGTCACCAGCGACGTGGAAGCCATCCGCGATTTTATTTCCGAAGGCGTTTTAACGGTGCTGTCGGAACTGCTCAAAATCTCTTTTATCCTAATAGCCATGCTGCTGATCAACTATAAGCTGGCGCTGCTCACTTTTTTAACCCTGCCTCTATTTGTAGGCGCAACTATGGCTTTCAGGAAGAGTATCCGCGCCGGGTTCAGGGGGGTGCGGAAAGCCAATGCCCAGATCAATACGGCCTTAGTGGAATCGATCACCGGCATCCGCGAGATCATCCAGTTTAATTACAAAGAGAAAGCCAAATACTCCTTTGCCACCTCCAATTGTTTTTATTTAGATGCTTTTCTAAAAGTCGTCCATGCCTATGCCCTTTACTTTCCCGTGCTGGAAGTAGTATCCAACAGCGGCATGTTGATCATCCTTTTCTTTGCCCACAAAACCATAGGGATTTCGATCCAGGTAGGGGAAATTTTTGCATTTTTCTTTTACATCAATATGTTTTTCCGGCCCCTGCGGCATTTGGCGGAAAGGTTTAATATGTTTCAAGCGGCCATGGCTGCGGCGGAACGGATATTTAAGTTCCGCGACCGCAAACCCACCATAGCCGATGCCCGCAGCCCGCAAAAATTAGACGAAAATTTTACAGGCAGGATTGTTTTCGACAGGGTTACTTTTTCATATGCGGAAAGTAACCCGGTTTTAAAAGACCTCTCATTTACCATCGAACCCGGGGAGAGAGTCGCCTTAGTGGGTTACACCGGCAGTGGCAAGACCACCATAATCAACCTGTTGAACCGGCTTTACGATGTAGATTCCGGGACCATCCGGCTCGACGACGCAGAGGTCGGCAGCATAGATCTAAGGGATTTAAGGTCCGGGATATCCACTATTTCCCAGGACCCTTTTATATTTACCGGCACTGTGGCGGATAATATTTCCATGTTCGATCCCGCCATATCCCGTGAGGACGTAATCCAGGCAGCCGAGCAGGTTTATGCTCATCGTTTTATAGAGAAACTCCCACAGCGGTACGATGAGAATGTGCTGGAGGAAGGCAAACGGTTATCCGCCGGGCAGAAGCAGTTGTTGAGTTTTACCCGTGCCGTGGCGCGGCGGTCGAAGATTGTTATTCTCGATGAAGCCACCTCCAACATCGACTCCGAAACCGAGAAATTGATCGAAGCCGCTACAGCCAATTTGCTGCGTAACCGGACAGCCATTATTATTGCTCACCGTCTATCGACTATACGCATGGTGGACCGTATTTTAGTGCTTCACAAAGGGAAGTTAGTAGAGCAGGGCAATCACCGGCAACTGCTCAGGAAAGGCGGCATTTACAGTAAGCTTTACAAAACCCAGGCGTTTTTACAGAATTAGCCCCGCGCCCGTTCATGATAGAGGATTTCCAGGCTGCCCAGAAAATTCTTAGGCAAAATAAAAAAGCTTACATTTTTATCGAATACTACCTTGAAATGGTTAATAGAAAATGGTATAGTATTGGTGTGAGTTATTTTTGTATATGCATAAGGGGACAAAAAGTGTCTCTTTTTGCATACGGGAAATGAAGATGAGAATAGAAACCGTCAAAAGCTTTGTAGACAGGCTGCAATCACAAGGACGCTACTCTTTTGAAAAAAAAGAGGTCGAGTCAAACTTAAACATCTCAGCAGATGCAGTCAAAAAGGCACTTTCAAAATAAAGGGGGACAGGCAAACATAACCGCCGCTCCGCAGCCCACATAATTATCTAAGTTTACCTTTTCGCAAAACTGAATAATTACCTGGATTTCTATTGCCGGAAGCGTTATATTCGTGGTATAATAGCACTTAAGGAAGTTTGAATCCAGGCCCCTCGTAGGGTGCGGACGCCGTCCGCTCGTTGATTGGAAAATTACTTAATAAATGGGCTGTGAAGAATTCTAAGCCTTTTGCATCGAGGTGAATTTATGACTGTACGACCTAAGACCAAGTTTTTGAACCGGGAATTAATCGAGAAAATATTGTCCGAAGCCGAAGAAATTCTCTGTAAATTGGGCGTTACTATACTGAATAAAGAAATCCTTTCCCTGTTGGCCGATTCCGGGGCAAAAATTGATTTAGAAAAATCCCATGCCCTGCTTACCCCGGATATAATCCAGCAGGCGCTAAAAACCGTGCCTTCTTCTTTTAAGCTTTTCGATGTAACTGGAAACTTGACCCATGAGTTTTCAGCGGATAATATCTATTTTACACCCGCTTCATCCGCGTTGAATGTTTTAGACGGCGAAACGGGCCGGGTGCGCCGACCCACTAGCGCGGATTATATCGATTATACGAAAGTTACCGCCGGGCTGCCGCATATCGTTTCCCAGAGCACGGCTTTTATTCCCACCGATGTGGATGAAAAAATTTCCGACAGTTACCGCCTCTACCTGAGTCTGCTTTATGGCGAAAAACCTGTGGTAACAGGTACTTTCAGCAGCGAAGCTTTCCCGGTGATGAAAGAGATGCAGCAAGCAGTGCGGGGAACTGAAGCGGCATTAAAAGAGAAACCCCTCACCATCTTTTCTTGTTGTTCTACTTCGCCTTTAAAATGGGGTGACGTGATTTCCCAAAATATCGTAGAATGTGCCCGCAGCGGTATTCCTGTAGAGTTGATCTCCGTACCAATACCCGGGTTTATCGCGCCGGTCACCTTAGTGGGTTCTTTAGTGGAACATACGGTGGAAATCCTCAGCGGCATCGTCATCGGCCAGTTAAGCGCTCCCGGAGCGCCTATGCTTTACGGCGGCGCTCCCGCTCCTTTCGATGTGCGTTACGAAACCACTCCCATGAGCGCCATCGAAGCCGCCATGCTCTGCTGCTCTTACAATGAAATCGGCAAGCATCTAAATATTCCCACCCAGGCCTATATCTCTTTAAGCGATGCCAAAAGCCTGGACGCCCAGGCCGGTTTAGAGACCTCCATGGGTGCAGTGCTGGCGGCTCTTTCCGGCATTAACAATATTGCCGGACCCGGTGTTCTCGATTTTGTCAACAGCTTCAGCATAGAGAAGTTGGTTTTGGATAACGAAATCTGCGGTATGATGCTGCGTATGGTTAAAGGCGTTGAAGCCAGGGAAGATTTCCCCGCCTTGCCTCATTTCCAGGAGATTCTAAAAGAGAATCACTGCATTATCTCCAAACATACCCGCCGCTACTTGCGCCGGGAACATTATTTCCCCGGCAGCGTGATCGACAGGACCAACCTGCAGCGCTGGCAGGAGGAAGGCAGTCAAAGCCTGAGCGAGCGGGCCAGGCAGGAAGTAGCCCGGTTGATCTCCGAATACGAGCCTTCGTCGCTTCCCGTAGAGGTGAAATCCCGGTTAACGGAAATCATGGAGCAAGCGGCCAAAGGCTGCGGTATGGATCGCCTCCCCAACGGCGAGGGGAGCCAATGAGGGGCTTTCGGATAACAAAAAGGCAGGCAGCGCTTTTGATTCTCAATTATTAGAAGTTTTGTTCAAACTTTTTCAAAAGTTTGGCCCCCGGCAGGGCCGCCGGAGGCAAAGAGAAATTAAATGTAATGAAAAATGAAATTATAAATTATTCACTATTAGACATCGAACCGGACAGGGTTGCCATATTTGAAACCCAGGGCATCGGCCCCGGGGTTAAACCTTCTGCCAGGGTAATAAAACTTTACTATTCCGCGGTAGAGCTTTTCATGAAGCTGGCTGAACCCATCGGCATTATCCATGAAATTTCCATACCTGAATTTGCCCGTGTATACGAAGGCGAAGGGTTGAATGAAGCAGATACTCCTTTGCAGCATATCTTTGAGCAGGCCTCTCATTTAGCGCTTTTCGGTGCCACCATAGGATTGCAGGTGAGTGAAAAAATCGCTCAACTGCTCGAGGACGGAGACCTTTCCATGGGATATATGCTCGATTCCGCAGCTTCTTTTTGCGCGGATAAAGCGGCGGCGGCGGCGGAACAATTTTTCCTGGAAAGCCTGTTACAGGAGGGCCGGGCCGGGGATTCAACCGTTGTGCTCAACTATAGTCCCGGTTACTGCGGTTGGCATATCAGCGGGCAGGGGAAGCTTTTCCAGTATCTAAAACCGCAAACCATCGGTATTACTTTGAACAAAAGTTACCTGATGATGCCTATAAAATCGGTTTCCGGGGTATTGGTGGCCGGGGAGAGGAAGATACACGCATTTAAGAATAATTATCCTTTTTGTAAGGAGTGCGGCACCAAAACTTGCCGTGAGCGGATCAAATCCTTGAGTGTCGCGGTGACAAAAAAAAATTAAAACCGGCACAGCCGAACTCAAGTTAAAATAAACCCACCGGGAAAAGCAAGTGTTATAACGTTTTTTATTGTAACGGCAGCGTTGCTTCTATCCTATTTTTTAGTTTTTCGTTTAACTCCGCTGGGTTCTCCCAAACGATATAATTGTATTGCCTGGTATCAAAATGAATTTTTTCAATAAAATCACTTCTGCACGTCCAAATTACCGGGATATCTAAGCCCAATGCAAAACCTGCTTCAAAATAGACGCCTGCGTTGTTCCCGGTTAAATCGGCCACTAATAATCCACTTTTCCTGATCTCCGCGATAATTTTATCGTCGATCCTGTCATTATGTTCGACAAAATCAAGGCGAATAGGTTTGTACCCGGTTTCTTTTAGTGCCGGTTCAAATCCTTCCGTCCATATAGATTTTAAATCGTCTGAAAACTTCATCGCCACAAATGCCTGTCTTGATTCTATCTTTTTTCTTTGTAATTCCTCGACACGTTGCCAGCCGTCTAAAGTAAGGCGGAATTTAGAAGCTGAGTTCTGAAGATAACCATGTTCTCTTGCTCGTTTTAAACAATAATCTAAGTCACCTGAATTTTTGGCATAAAATAAGGGATATTGTTTTATTTCTATCCGAACGAATTCGTGTACAGAAGATGCCAGTTCGTATATATAAAGTAATATTTGGTCGATTATTTCAAAAGGATTTTCCGGTACCGATACCGAATCGATGAGATCGCTTATGTTGCTTTTAGTAACCATAATCGTTTTTCCCATTTTGTTGGCATTTCTTATCACACCCGATAGTATATAGTTTTTATTTTTATAATTCCCCTCCAGTTCCATTGGTGTGTGTGCTACGCTAAATATCTCAGGTTTCCCAGCTATTGAATATTTCCCACATATTATACAAACAACATTGGAAAAAGACTCTTCATTTTTATTCTCTTGACTTCGATTTAATAATCCCTCTCCACAAATGGGACATATATCCATTTATTTCGCCTCCTTAGTTCCTTTCATTTTTGTTAAAAAGTTGATTTTATTCTTCCTCGTCGATTAATTCCTTGATTGATGATTTAAAAGATGGTAGATCTTCTCCAATCGTTTGCCAGACGATTTTTAAGTCTATCCCAAAATATTCGTGAGCCATCTTATCTCTCATACCGGCAATCTCACGCCAGGGGACTTCCGGGTATTTTGATTTGATCTCAACAGGCAGGTTTTTTACTGCCTCCCCGATAATTTCAAAACACCTGACAACAGCATGGGAGGTTTTTCTATCGAGAAAGAAATCCTTGTAACTCATATTCGAGGTAAATTCTTGAATCTCTTCAATCGACACATTTATGTCATTCAAGTAGTCTTTATACACTCTTTTTCTTTTTGGTTTATCAGACATATTGAGCCTCTTTCAAAATAAACGAGCCGATGTGGGGTTTTAATGCGTCTTTCGTGACAAGGTCTACTTTTTGGCCTAAAAGATCGGAAAGATAAAATTCCAAACGCATAAATTTGATAAATCCGATGGGCTTCTTAAAAGACACCAGGATGTCGATATCGCTTCCGGTTTCCTGTTCATCCCGGACATAAGAGCCGAAAACTCCGATTTCAGAGATATGGTATTTCTCTATAATTTCTTGCTTATGTGCTTCGATAATCTTTTTAACGTTCTCAATATGTTGCATATATAATATATACACTCTTTTTTAGAAAAAATCAACCGGGAAAATTATTGCCGATATTCGAGAAGGCCTTAGGCAGGCTGTGTGTCGGTGCCCTGGACCGTGTCCTCTAACTGGAACTGCTTGATCTTACGATACAAACGGGGCCGGTTAATACCCAATACTTCCGCTGCCCGCGTTATGTTAAAACTAGTGGCCTTCAAAACCTTAATTACATATTTTTTTTCATGCTCATCCAGGGTGGGCAACTGCTTTTTCCCGGCCTCTTTGCCTTCGATAATCGAATATGAAAGATCATCTAAGTCGATGGTGTTGTTCTTCTTAAAAGGAATAATGCTCTTGACGGTGTTTTTGAGCTCGCGCACATTACCGCGCCAGGAGTAGTTCAAAAGATAGCTCTCCGCTTCTTTGCTGATCCGGGTTACAGCGCGGTTGTAAATATGGTTGTAAATCTTAATAAAATGGAATACTAAGACCAAAATATCCTCCACTCGCTCCCGCAGCGGCGGGATCAACAGCGACGACTCCTTTAAACGGTAATAAAGATCACCCCGGAATTGTTTCAAATTGACTTCATCATTAAGGTCTTTGTTGGTAGCTGCTATCAGCCTGATATCCACTTTCGTGGCTTTTTTACTTTTCAGTTGGTAGATAACATTCTCATCTAAAATACGCAGCAATTTGGCCTGGATAGGCAGGGGCAGTTCACCGATCTCGTCGAGAAAAAGCGTCCCCTTGTCGGCCTGGATAAACCTGCCGCTGTAACTGCTTACGGCACCGGTAAAGGCGCCTTTCTCAAAACCGAAAAGCTCGGATTCGAAAAGTTCGCTGGGGATAGAGGCGCAGTTGACCGGCAGGAAAATCTCCTCTTTTCTCAAGGAGAAGTTATGGATGGAGCGGGAGATCACCTCTTTGCCCACGCCTGTTTCACCCTGGATTAGAACGGTATTGTTGGTTTTTGCCAGGATTTTGGCGCGGTCGATAATTTCCGCCATCTGCTTGCTTTCATAGATGATGTCCTCGAAACGGTAGTCCGAACCCATCTCGCTTTCCATGGAACGGTACCTGTCTTCCCGGTGGTTCAGTTGGACTATTTTTTTCACCTGGGCGATGAGCAATTCTTCTTCCACCGGTTTTTCCAGGTAGTTAAAAGCGCCTTTTTTAATGGCTTCCACGACGCTGGGAACGGTGGCGTTGGCAGTCATGATAATCGATTTAGAAGCCAGTTTCTGGGGGAATTTGTCGAACAGGCTGATGCTGGTGCCGTCGGGTAATTTCAAATCTAAGATGACCACGTCATAGGCGCCCCGTTCGAGTTTTAGGGCTGCTTCTGTCAAGTTAACCGCTTCATCCACCAGGAACTCCTGGATTTCCAATTGCATCCTGACAATTTCTCTCAGGTCGGCTTGATCTTCAACCAATAAAATCTTAATCATTTTTTACCTTCTTTCTTTTCTGATATTCATTATGCCATTACACGGCGGGCGCTTACAGCGCGGTAATAATAACATGTTATCATACTTCAAATTTCCACCGTTGGGCGGTTTTCTTTTCAAGCTTAGTCTTGAAAAAACATTATAACATGAGTACGGGTATAATATCAATTAAGTTTCTATATAAATTGTAACAAAATGTTACAGCAGCCGGAGGGTTATTTTTTTATCGGATTTCGGGTATCCTACCATGAAATTACTCAGCCTCCGGCGGCCAAAACCCTTTTGAAAAAGGGTTCTGGACTCCCAAAACTTTTCATGAGCGATACGCTTGTCTGTTACTCGAAAGCCCCTTTTAGCAGGATTTCACCAGGTATTAGTAAAAAAAACGTCACAAAATGTTACAGTAATTGTTACTTCCCGGTAGTGATGAGAGAGACGAAAAAACCTAAAGTAAGGTTTGATGGGTCTTCTAATATCCTGGCATCAAAATTGCTATATGTACCCGGTCTAGAACCGAGAACGTTTAAGCGCCCCCCGGTGGGGGGAGGCCATTACATGGCGGTAATGAATAATATGTTATACATATTTCAAGTTACCACCGTTAGATGGCTTTTTTTCAAGCTTGTCTTGAAAAAAAACTTTATAAAAGCGAGGTGACAAAATGACAGTTAGAAATCCGATCTTTATGGATAAAAAAAATATCACCACCTTGATCGCACTGATGCTTATTTTGGTCTGTGCGCTGGTGTTTATCCGCGTAGAGCAGGGGATGCACGGGATTGCGCTGAGTAAAGTCCGGCTTCCCGTAAACCGGGAACCGCTGTCTATCAGCGCCGGTTTCGGCAAAATACCCCTCTACTTTATTCCCAATCAAGGCCGGGTTGATAAGCGGATGCTCTTTTATGCCGGGGCCGCCGGTTATACCCTGTGGCTGACAAAAGAAGGTTTGACTTTCGACAGCACCAGGAGAAAGGAGAATGGGAGCGGGGGACAATATGAACGGGATGTATCTTCGCTGCTATTTCTTAATGCAAATAAAAACCCCCGGGTGGTTCCTTTGGATACCAAAATGCACCGGGTCTACTATTTTAAAAGCAGGAACAGGTCTACATGGAAACAGGGCGTTTCTACGGCGGGAGCGGTGTTATATAAAAATATCTATAAAGATATCGATTTGAAGGTTTACGGCGTCGATAGACAGGTGGAATATGATTGGATAGTTCGACCGGGGGCAGACCCGGCGAACATCAAGCTTGCCTATAAAAATGTAAAATCTACCGGCATCGACAGTGCCGGGAACCTGATCGTAGAGACCGGCTTCGGCAAATTGCAGCACAATAAACCGCTGGGCTTCCAGGAAAAAAACAGCAGTGAACTTGTGGCTGTTCGTTTTAAAAAAATAGGGGAAAATACTTACGGTTTCCATGTGGGGAATTACGATAAAAAAAGGGAATTAACCATAGACCCCTTAGTGCGGTTGGACTTCTCCACCTATATCGGCGGCAGCGGCGATGATTTCGGCCGGGACATAACGGTGGACAGCGCAGGAAATGTCTATATAACCGGCTGTACGGGCAGCCTGGATTTTCCGGCCCGGTGTGTTTTGCCGGGTGCGGAGGACGGCAAATATAAATATAACCAGGCTTTTGCCGTAAAAATCAAGGGGGCAGCGGGTGAGCGCTTTTGCTTTTAAATTATCAGAAGTTTTGAT
>JAGLSW010000707.1 GCA_023135565.1 Candidatus Aminicenantota bacterium
GAAAAAGAGCCGCTGGAGATTAAGCGACTGCGTCCCGATGTGCCCGCGGAGTTGAGCGGACTCATCGAGAAAATGGCAGCCAAAAAACCGCAGCACAGACCTTCGATAGAGCAAGTACTGGAGACCTTGCGAAAGATAGTTTAGAAAAAATGAAAAATGTGCACGGTGCACATTTTTCCATTTTTGTGGTGAATCTTGGTGCTGCCACCGGGTTGACAAATGGCCTAAAATTGGTAACATATATCATGTTACAAAAAAAGGAAAAAATTCTTACTCTTCTGATAGTATTCTTCCTGGCAGGACTATTCCTGATCCGCGGCGAAACCAAAAAACAACCGCTGCAATACAGGTGGCCTTTGGATATCAATAACGGCTACAGTTCAGCTTTCCAGGAATTTTCTTATAACCATTTCCACGGCGGCATCGACCTGCGTACTCACCAAAAAACAGGCTACCCGGTGCGTGCCCTTGCCGACGGCAGTATCTACAAAATCAGGGTGGTAAAAAGAGGCAGCGGCCGCGGGCTCTACCTGAAACACGACGACGGCAATACATCTATCTATTTCCATTTAGAGAAGTTCGCCCCCAAATTAGAATCCATCTTGCGCCAGGTGCAAAAAGCAAAAAATACAAAGTACTTCGGCAACTATTTCCTTAAAAACCCGGTGCTCTTCAAAGAGGGAGAAATAATCGCCTACTCCGGGGAAACAGGTTCCGGTTATCCCCACCTGCACTTAGAGATCAGGGACAGGGAGTACTACGCTATTAACCCTTTTCCTTTGCTCAAATTCCCCAAAAGAGACGCCAACTTCCCCGTGCTGAAAGGGGTGGTGGTGAGGAATAGAGGCGATTCTTTAATCAATGGCCGGGTGGGCGAATTTTTTTTCAAATTCCTAAAAAAAGGCAGGCATGTTTTTACCGTCAAAGAACCCCTGCTCATTTCCGGGGAATTTGAAACGGTTCTAAATCTTTACGATATTTCCGATACGGGCAAATATGTGGCTCCCTACGAAGTCTCCGCCTATATCGACGACGAGAGATATTTCCACCTCTCTTTCGACCGTTTCAACCGCGGCGATAATAACCAGTTGGGTTTTGTTTATGATATGTTCCGCACTAAATCGACTTCTTTTTTCTTTAACTTGTTTTTCCAGGAGGGCTTCGAATTAGAAGGAGAAAAAAGGATCCTAAATGATTTAAACGAACGCATTCCCCCCGGCGAACACCTTTTAAAAATCCAGGTGAAAGATAATCATAACAACCTGTCCACCGGTTTGGTTCCTTTTTATAAGGTTCGCCAACCGGTAATCAAAGTGACCGGTATACAAAAAACGGCTGCGGGGATTTCCTTTGATATCGAAGAACTACAGGCTGAAGACGCCGAAAAAATCGAGATCAAACTCTTAGATGGGGATAAAAAAAATCTTTATACCGGCGTCTTAAAGCATCGCCGCATCAGTGAAAAACTGCCCCTGCTGTTAAAAGGAGTTTCCGGCGCCATCGTTTATATGGATTTTCTTTTCAGCAGGAAGGGAGCGGCGGCGTCCCCCTATAATAAAAGCGGCAGTGACCAGCGGCTCTATTTTAAGAAAAGATATTTGTTGTCCTTCGGGCGCTTAGATAAAATAACCGCAGTCTCTTTTGAAACTTTTATTAACCGGGATGAGATTTTTATCCTGGTAAAGGACCCGCGAATATCCTCTCAAAACATGCGGCTGCAGGTGATCCAGGGCGGCAATTCAGCCGATATAACGGCGCAGCACAGCAGTGATTTGCTTTTTTTTCGTTTTAGGCCGTTGAATTTCGCCAATGATATGACACTGCGGTTTAAGATTTTTGCCGGGGAACAACTGCTGTCCGAAGTGCAGGAAAAAATAAAAATCATTCATTTAAAAGAAGGCCATAAACAGGACTTCGAGTATGGGGATTTTCGTGCTTCTTTTGCTCCCCGCTCCGTATATGAGCCCAAAGTATTAAAAGCAGTAGAGAAAAATTTCCCCAGCGCTTACCCGGTATTGTCGCAGCAGGTCAGTCTCGCGCCTTACCATTTTCCCTTTTTAGATACGGTATATTATAAATTCAAGAAAAAGGTAGACAATCCCAAACAGGCCGGGATATTTAAATATAGTTTCGCCCGCAAAGCGTGGTATTCTGTTTACACCACTTATGACAGCGCCAGTTTTACTTTTAAAAGCAGGTTGATCTCTTCCGGTACTTTTGCCTTGCTGCGGGATGTGTTCCAGCCCACGATTTCTTTCATCCGGCCGCGCACAAAATATCTAAGCAAAGTCGGCCTCCTGGTGGTTAGAATAAAAGACAAAGGAAAAGGGGTAAACGATAATACTTTAAAGATTACCATCAACGGCAGGCGAATAGAGTGCGAGTACGATCCCGACCGGGATCATGTGAAGCTCGAGGATTTGCGCGCTTTAAAAAAAGGAGAAAATAAGATATTTATCGGTATCGAGGATTATGCCGGGAATTATTCGTCCAAAACCTACCGCTTTTATCTAAACTAAAGGGGCCGGCCCGCGGCGCGGGCAGCCTATAAGGGGCTTTCGAGTAACAGGAAAGCGTATCGCTCATGAAAAGTTTTGGGAGTCCAGAACCCTTTTTCAAAAGGGTTTTGGCCGCCGGAGGCAAAGTAATTTCATAGTAATAACATATGCCATAAAAATCACGTATAAAGACCATGGGAAAAATAATCGAAACCTTCGGGCTGACAAAATATTATGCTAAAGGCATTATAGGTGTCGAAGACCTGACATTGACCGTGCGGGCAGGCGAAATTTTCGGTTTTTTGGGTGCTAACGGCGCCGGGAAAACCACTACCATACGTTTGCTCTTAAACCTGATCTTTCCCACTTCCGGCAGGGGACAGATATTCGGCAAAGACATCTCAAAGAAAAGATTGACCATATCTAAGGATACCGGTTATATACCCGGTTCCATAAAGCCTCATCCGCATATGACCGGCGAGAACTTTCTCAAATATATGGGCAAATTTTTTCTCCGGGCGGATTTTGCTTACCGGCAAAAGCTTTTAGATAGGTTCGATTTCGCATCCTCCGATCTCCAGCGCCGGGTGAAAGACTACTCCTCGGGCATGGCCAGGAAAATCGCTATCATCCAGGCTTTCCAGCATCGACCGCGGCTTTTGATTATGGATGAGCCTGCCGAAGGGCTGGACCCGGTGATGCAGCATAGATTCTATGAACTACTAAAAGAATACCGGGACAATGGCGGCACGGTTTT
Organism: Candidatus Aminicenantota bacterium; assembly: GCA_023135565.1. Taxonomy (GTDB): domain Bacteria; phylum Acidobacteriota; class Aminicenantia; order UBA2199; family UBA2199; genus JAGLQA01. The sequence continues at coordinate 3,256 of JAGLSW010000707.1, forward strand.
TATATCTTCTCACCACCTGCGTGAAGTCGAGCAGGTCTGCGACAGCGCCGCCATTATCCGCGGGGGCAGGCTGGCGACGGTGGAGAAAGTTAAAGACCTGAAAGCGCATATGGCCCGGCCGGTTCATGTGCGTTTCAAGAGAAAAGTCAAGCGCCCGGACCTGGAATCAAAAGCCTGGGAGATAGTTTCTTTGCAGGACAATGTTCTCCATGCCCGCTTAACAGGAGATATTAACGATGTGATCGGCCTCCTATCAGGATTCGATATAGAAGATATTTCCCGGCCTGATCCCAGTCTCGAGGATATATTCTTAAGCTATTACCGGGAGGAAGAAGAATGAACGGTGCGGTACACTTAAAGCAGTCGCTGAAGGATATCTGGAAAAAAATGTTACTAATGGGCGCGGCGCTCTATTTATTTGAGATGCTTTTTGCGCTGCTGGCCACTTCCGCCAAAATTCAGACCGAGATGTTGAGAGATGTGAAAGAAGCGCCGGCAGCATTGCAGAAACTCGTAGGAGAAGGATTCATGGATGCCATACTCAAGTATGGGCTGATAACTTTCGGTTACATTCATCCTTTAATGTTTACGCTGTTTATTTTGTTTATCTTCACAGCTTTCCGGCAGGTATTGGCTGCGGAAATCGTCTCCGGAACTATCGGTTTTACCTTGAGCCGGCCCATTTCCAGGAAAAGAATATATCTCAATTTAGCTATTATCGTATATGCCGGATTAGCTTTTTTAGCGTTGGTTGTTTTCCTCTCCACCGCTTCAGGCATTGCCTTATTCCACGGGGGCAAACTTTCGCCGGGCCATTTTGTTTCTCTCAGTTGGAATCTTTATTTGCTGATGGTCTTTTGCGCCGGTTATATTGCCCTCTTTTCCTATTTTACCGATTCCGGGAAAAATTTTTACACCTATTCCACCGTCTTTCTTTTTCTTTGTTATATCCTGGATATGGCCGCCAATCTCTGGTCGCCCCTAAAATTTTTAGCGCCCATCAATCCTTTCTCTTATTACCAGCCTATGAAAATCCTGACCGGTTCCAGGGTAGATTTTACCCAGTCGGTTATTATCCTGTTAATATCCGGGATCATGTTTTTCATTTCCGCCCTGCTCTTTAATCGCCGGGATTTGCCCAACGGCTAAGAGAGCGCCCGCGCCGCGGGCTTTGGATTTTTTATAAGCTGGGATTGAAAACCGGGGTTAGGGCTGTTTTGCCGCAAAGCGGCTTATCGGCTGGGGACACCGTCCCCCCGCGAAGCTGCTTATCGGCTGGGGCCGCCGTCCCTGCTAATACGCCAGGTGGGAGATTCCCAGTTCCCCGGAAAACACAGTGGTATAACCATTGTCATCCACTATAATAACGCTGTATTTAAGTTTATTCGGTGTTTTTCCATTAAAAACATCCCCGGGTACTTTCCATGTGTCTTTAGCCCTTCCTGTCAGCACGTTCAGGAAGCCCTGGGAGGAGTATGTCGAACTATCGGGTATAGGGCTTTCAGAATAGATTGTCATAATAAAATCGAGAGAATCGTAATTTGCTTTATTAATTTTTAGTATCAAGTCTTCATCTTCACATACTTCAAAATCCCAATCTACAAAAACAGCCCCCACTCCCGCCCGTTCCGAATTTGCTACCTCTATACCCACTGAGAATAGACTTTCATCCGTATCTGCAAAATACATAGTTGAAGCAGCGGCACTGGATATGTAATAACGGCCTTCCCATTTCTTACATCCGGGATGAGCCGACAATATCAAAAAAACAACCGCTAATAATGCAAACCATAAAGCTCTTTTCATAGGTATTTCCTTACCCGGGCCACCGGGTATTATACGATACCAGTTTTTAAACGATAAGTCAACAATAAATTTAATTTTTTAACTTTTTTTCACGGGCGGGGGCGCGCCCCTATAAGGGGTCCGGGGATCGCATCTCCGCTTAGGTAGGTCAAAAAACTCAAACGGTCCCACATAGGTGGGTAACGTTTACATGCCGCGGTTTAATTTTTTTTGTCCGGTCTTTCCAGGATTCCGCCATCCTTGCGATCCGACCTTTTCAGAAGCAGGGCAAAGATCAAACCTAAAAAGCCTAAAGAAGCAAACATAATCATGCTGGCGGTATAAGATTCGGTCATATCTCTTAATATCCCGTTCAGCAAGGGGAATGCGGCCAGTCCCACCAACTGGACAGTGGTCATTAAACCGAAGGCTGTGCCGGTTCTACTCTTTTTTACCAATAAAGGAATGGAAGGCCACATGGCAGCGGGAATAAGAACAAAAGAAACCCCCAGGATGATCATCGGTATTACCGGGTAAAGGTCGGTCAACCCCATTAAAAGGTGAGCCGGTATGATGAGTATAGAGCCGATAATCATCATGGTGGTGCGCCGGCCGATTTTATCCACCAGCAGTCCGACAAATGGGGAAATGACCATCGAGGTAACGATGGGGATAGAGGTGATTCCGCCCGCGGTATCGAAAGGGCGCAGGAAGTTGGCGAAGACCTGGCTAAAAAAGCCCCCGGATGCTTCGACCGATCTCATGATGCCCCACTTTTCGACAAAAAAATCGGTGGATAAAGCAGTAAAGGGAAAGATGGCCGAGTAGAAGGTAACGCAAAGCAGGGACACATACCAGAAACTGGGTTTAAACTTCTTGACGTCTGAGAAGGAGAAGCCTTCATCAGCGCTTTCCGATTTTATTTTTAGTATCTTTTCACCCCGTTTGTCCAACAGGTTGTAGACAAAATTAATCAACAGGGAGAAGCCGCACAATACCAATGCAGCAATTAATGTGGCCTGGTAGCGGCCGAAATATCTGGCTATGGCTTCTCCCGAATTGAAGGAGAAGATTGTGCCGAGGCGCATAAAAACAAGAGAGAGAGAAAAGGCAAAAGCCAGTTCTTTACCTTTAAACCAGCGGGCAATCATCACATTCATGGCTACATATAAGGGTTCGGCCCCGATGCCCAAAATAAAACGTCCTATCCATATAATGTTAGTATTGTCGGAAAAAGCCACTAAGGCAACGCCAGCGGCAACGATCGTTGAAAAACAGATACTGGAAATTCTCACGCCGAAACGGTCTACCAGCAGCCCGCCGATAAATACGGAGAAAATAGCGGCTATACCGTAGGCGGTATAGAAGCTGCCGATAATATCCCGTCCTTCTCCTAAGGCTTCCACTAAGGAGGGGGAGATGGCCCCGATGCTGTCGTAGGCAAAATAGCTGCCGAAAGCGATTAAGCTGATAAACACAAGAGTGGTAAAGCGGTAGATTTTTTTCGCTGGATGAAAGATACTCAATGTTTCCATAGTTTTCCTCGTTTTTGCCGTTAATTTAATAACTTTTTCTTCATAGTTTAGCTTGAGAAAAAGACCATCCGGCAGCAGGAACTTGAGATGCGTCGAACGCGCTGTTCATTACCGCCATGTAATGGTTTAGAAGGGAAAGAATTATCCTTCGTTTTCTTAAGTAAGTTTAATGATATAACAATTTGCTTATTTTTGCAAGCCAGGAATAGCATTCGCCAGGTTATTTCGCGGGCAGAACCGGCTGGCCAATTTTCACCGCCGTTGGGAGAGGTGAGTGTCAGGGTGGGGGTTGAAACTTCCGCACTGGCTGTAGAAAATCATACCGGCGCCTACTGCGGCGGGAAAAAATAAAAAAGTAAAGCACCGGCCCCCTTCTTCTGGTTTTCCAGGTTGGGGCTGTTCGGCAGGCTCCTATCATCGCGTATCGAGTGCGAATAACTATCATAAAATGCAGTACCAGCGCCCATAACCGGCCCGCCGCGCAACGGATTATCGGCTGGGGACGCCGTCCCCCCGCGCCGGGTTTCGCTGCCATCATAATAATTACTCGTCCGCATAGCTCTATTATAGCGCATTTCTAAACTTTTTTCACTATTAGAAGTGCCTCCGGCGGCCAACTTTTTGAAAAAAGTTGGACAAAAACTTTTGTTGAGCCGCTGCGCAGCAGAGTTCTCATTGAGCGGCAAGTCGATGTGATTTCTTTTTCAGAAAATTTGCACTTTTACACTCACCGTCCCCGGCATTCCCAAACACGCCGTCCCGTTTTTCTTAGTTTAAACACCTAATAACATCTCTATTATAATTTCATTTTTTGGATCCGCTTCTTGTGACACAATAATTATCCCTACTACTGATTGCCAACCATTTACAGTAGCTTTGAAACAATACACACCATTTTCAATTTTTTTTATCTTAAATTTCCCATTCCAATCTGTCTTTGTTCTATTTATTTCAGATTCTTTGTCTCTCTTACGAATTTCAAATATTACATTAGTCCCCTCTGGCCAATCGCCTGCTTCGCTATTTATCTTGCCTTTAATCTCACAGACTTCGAAAGGTTTTTTAATTTCTATAATGATATGCTCGGTTTCTGCTTTGGTAAACCCCTGCAATCCACAATATAAAATTGGCGATTGTTGTTTAAAGCTAATTGTTTTTTTTACACACGGTTTTGTCGTACATTTTGAAGTGCATTGCAAATTAAATAAAAGTATTAATGAAATAAATATCAATAAATTTGTTCGCATGATTTTTAACCTCCAGTAATTTTTATTTTTTCTTTATAGTTTCTCCAGCAGGATATTGGGTAAAACCAGGACGTTGTCGATTTAAAGTTTTTTCTCTTTGTCTTGCATAATCATGGGCTCCAGCCCCACCTCCCTTTTTGGCATAAGGCATCCCCAAATCGACTTTACCATATGCTTCCCCTAATTCATGAAAAGCTACAGCGGCATTTGAAACATGTAAAGTCCCTGTTGCTGCGTCAACATATGTAATACTGGGGTCTATTTCTACGGCACAATCGATCCCAGGAGGAGGTAAAAACTTACTACTTTTCCCATTTGGAAAACGCCAATCAGTCCTATTATCAAGATTGCTCACTCCACCGGTTGCTCCCTCAGAGTAGGAATAAACATTTTCACTTGTGGCAAGCTGATAAAGAAGGGTTGCCCCCTCATTGTTAGACATAGCGCTTTGTGATAATCCTGAAACATCTAATTTTCCTGATACTATTTTAATCGCTGATGCAGCAGGACCCGCTATTTCTTGCATAGTTTTAATTTGTGTAGTACGCAATTCTCTTCCATCCGGGTCCAGGTAGGTTATAGGATTATTCCGACAATAGGTATACAAATTCCAAAGCTGCGGATTAGCTATGGCTGCGTCTCTATTCCTTATTGGGTCAACCGAGACAAACCGGTATGAATGGCTGTCGTAATAACGCGCTCCAAAATAATCGAGGTCGGAGTAGGTTTCGCGTTCTTTGCCGGAGAACTTTTGTTTGGGATCGTAGGTGTTGACCCAGGTTTTCTGCACGTCTCCAAAAGGCCCGTGAGCCGCGGAATAAACCACACTTCCGGCGTCATCAGTAACTATCCGGGTCGAATTAATTTGGTCGCCCAGATGATAGTAGTACTTACCCTCCACGGGCAGATATTCAGCCACCAGCTTATTGCCGAAATAAATATACTCTTTCACACATATCCCGCTGTGATCGTACTCGGCCATCAACTTACCGTCAAAAGACCAGATGTAATAAGTATTCGTATAACTTGCTTCCAGGGTTTTGCCGGGTATCTTACCGGCGGTTTTCTGCTCCTGGCTTTCCAGCCCGGGGCTGTTCGGCAGGCTCCTGTCGATGCGCCTGGAGTGCGAATAACTATCATAAGATGTAGTGCCGGCACCCATAACAGGCCCCCCGCGCAGCGGGTTATCGGCTGGGGACGCCGTCCCCCCGTGCCGGGTTTCGCTGCCTTCATAATAATTACTCGTCCGCATGCCCCTATTATAGCGCATTTTTAAACTTTTTTCACTATTAAAATTGCCTTCGGCGACCAGGGGGCTTTTTTGAAAAACCGCCCCCTGGACCCCCGAAAAACTTTTGTTGAGCCGCTGCGCGGCAGATTGGTGTTTTTGCTTCTCACTCGTCAAAATTTTGCCCCCGGCAGGGTCACTGCGTGGGGGAGCTCGAATTATCATTGAGCGGCAGTCCAATGTGATTTTGTTTGGTTCCACTATTTATTATTTAGCCAGCATATTTCTCTCCGATAAATCTGAAAATTGAGGACAACCACACTAGAGCATAACCTAAAGGCTCATCCTCCCTTTTTAATATCATATTCAGATTCTCCCAATCATCATATAGTTGCCCCATTAATAGCTCATCTGGGTCGTTATCTAAATCATATAATTGTTCTTTTGGAATATACCAATAATAATCGGAGGATAATTCAATTTCTTTTTCCCCATTCTTTTCCAAATGTTTTAGTACAATACTACTCAGTTTCTTTAAATCAGACACCTTGATTTTCATTTTTCTTCCCTCATTTATTTTGTTTTTTTAAATTCTCAAAGTTTTTTATTTGCTGTTTTAAGCTTCTTATTCTTGTTTTTATTATTTTTTTTCTACGTTCTGGAGATACGTTTTTTAGAAATCCTTTATTGTCATGAAGATTAGGATTTTTTATATAATCCTTCAGTTTCTTCTTATGTTTTATTATTTGCTTTTGAAACCCTCTTATCTTCTTATTAACTTTTTTGGCTTTTTGGAAAGATTTTGCAATCTTATTTAACAATTTCGCTTTTCTCAGGACATTGAGTGCTCCACCGGTCATTACGGCAGTGGCGACTTCGGTTGCTAAAAAGATACTGGCTTCACGTTGGGCAGTATTCCTGTTTTCTATAAATGTATCGGTTCTATCATCACCCCACTCTTGTCTCAATTTAGAATCAGAATACTGTTGGAAACTGAAATCATCAACATCACGCCCATCCGGGTCTAAGTAGGTAATCGGGTTGTTCCTGCAATAGGTATACAGGTTCCAGAGTTGAGGATTGGCTATGGCTGCATCTCTATTCCGCACCGGATCAACCGAAACAAACCGGTATGAATGGCTGTCGTAATAGCGCGCTCCAAAATAATCCAGGTCTGAGTAGGTCTCTCTCTCTTTACCGGAGAACTTTTGTTTGGGGTCGTATGTGTTGACCCAGGTTTTCTGGATGTCTCCATAAGGCCCGTGAGCCGCGGAATAAACCACACTGCCTGCGTCATCAGTAACTATCCGGGTCGAATTAATCTGGTCACTCAGATGATAGTAGTACTTACCCTCCACGGGCAGATATTCCGCCACCAGCTTATTGCCGAAGTAGATATACTCTTTCACGCATACTCCGCTGTGATCGTACTCGGCCATCAACTTACCGTCAAAAGACCAGATGTAATAAGTATTCGTATAACTTGCTTCCAGGGTTTTTCCGGGCATTCTACCGGCGGTTTTCTGCTGTTGGTTTTCCAGCCCGGGGCTGTTCGGCAAGCTCCTGTCATCGCGTATCGAGTGCGAATAACTATCATAAGATGTAGTACCAGCGCCCATTACCGGCCCATGGTTGTTTTTATAATAATTACTCGTCCGCATACCGCTATTATAGCGCATTTCTAAACTTTTTTCACTATTAGAAGCGCCTCCGGCGGCCAACTTTTTGAA
>JAGLSW010000708.1 GCA_023135565.1 Candidatus Aminicenantota bacterium
CAATTTAGGTGAGCGCTATAGTGTTGACCATACGCTTCATATAAGAGTGATTTGACCTGCTTTTTCACATCGAGGAATCGACTGTATAACTCTTTATCCATAACACTAAGATTGATAAAATGTTCACGTGGACAAATAAGCACATATCCTTCGATAAACTGCCCCATGGCTGGAATTACAAAAAAATCTGCTGTCTGAAGAACCGGTCTATCATATCCAGGAAGAGAATTGCTATTATGTGAGCCGATTCTGCAAAATATACAATCATCAGAATAGGCATCCGCAGTGTTTATACTATCTTTTAAATTCCGGTCCATTTGTTAAATCCTTGTGCAGAATAATTTAATCATATTGGTATTATACAGGTCAGGGAAGAAATGTCAATATCCCGATCTTTTGTAAAGCTCCCGATTTGTTATTCCGGGTTTGCGATAGGGCAAAGACAAAATGAGGCAGCGAAGAAACATTTCTGCGATTCATCGCGAGGCTATTTAAAAGCAGCGTAATAGAAGGGATGAAGCAGGCGGTAATGACCCACTATAGTCGGATAATCACCGTTCAAAAGCTCCATCTCGTTCAATTTGCAGCCCACAGTCCACAGGTTAATCACTAAAGGCGTCCCCGCTTCGTCTTTTCTCGAACTGACTATGCCGATATGATCGTAAATAGTGCCGTTGCGTATACCGGTGTCCATCAAAACAATATCCCCGGGCAGCCAGGTTTTGGGGCTTTTGGCCGGGGTAAGGAGAGTTAAAACTTCCGCATGAAAGTCGAAAAATATTTTCAGGTTGCGCGTACGCCGGTGATCTATATTGGTGTTGGGTTTCGGTATTTTGGGGTAGCGACCGGGGTGGAGCACGATGTCTTCGTACAGCAGCGCCTGGAGATCGATGCCCACGCCCCGCAGCGCACGAATCGCCACATCGGTGCACACTCCGATAGATTTGTCGAAATCACCCATAGGAAAAGACATGGGAATAATCGAGATAGCCTTCTGCGTGTACGAACAACCTTTCTTTTTCAACTGCTGCGCTTCGGACAATACGCGGCGGTTTACATAACCGGTTTCGTTAAGCAGGCGCGCTTGTTTCCGGCTGCGGTAGATTTCCACCATCACCGGTTTCTCCGGGATTTGCGCGAATAAATTCGTGATGTCGGCGTTCTTCATGGCAGCGCAGCCCAATGTCCAGTCCGAACCGACACCGGCAGCGCCGCCGTGAATCTTAATCGAACCGCCTAAGGTGGTATTCTGCGGCGGTAGAACTCCGCGCTGGATGGCCTTTACGATAGATAAATACTGCGACTTTGTGATTAATTTATTCTTTAAACCCCGGCGGGCGTCTTCCACGTTAGGATAGGAAATTCTCAAACTCACCGGCCCGTAGGTGGCCGCTGACCGCGGTTTTTTGATGATTTCGCAGATATAAAACCGCCCTTCCGGCGTGCAGCCGTCGCCTAATTTGATCTTATCGTCTTTCGGATTGAAACCCAGGGCCATGGGGAATTCACGCACTACTTTATTGTCATTCATCAACATCAGCTTGCGCTCATCTTTTAAGATTTTGATCCAGGTAGAAGTTACCAGCTTAGCGGACACATAACCCTTTTTCCCGGCCGGCGTTTCGATTTTCACCCAATCGCCGCTGATGTTTTTCACTTCCACCCACCTGCCGTGACGCACCCGGTTCACTATCGAATGCGTCAAACCAGGCCCCTTGCGGACATTCACAGTAGGCACAAGCGAGTACACCCGTGCCCCGAAAATATCACCAACACTCAATACAAAAAATAAAATAAGTAATATAATTTTTTTCATAATTTCACCTCCGGTGGCCCCTGCCGGGGAGGCCAAACT
>JAGLSW010000709.1 GCA_023135565.1 Candidatus Aminicenantota bacterium
ATAAGAGATTCCGGTATATCTGGAAGCTTGAAAAAATCTGGCACCGTAGATTGTATAATCTGTTTTCGTTCCTCTTCTCTATCAAAATGAAGAACAATTTCTTTATAAGCAGCAAGGTGATCCTGCCGCTCTTCAGGTTTTAGGCAGCAAGCTTCTTCGGTCAACCGGGCCATCTTTTTAGCCAGCTCTTTGCCTTCGTAGAAATTGACCATGAAATCAACTACCGCCCGCACCCGGTCCGATTGACTGCCGCTGATACGCATCAGGTGATAAATATTATACAACCTTTCAACAACCTGGTAACTCTTTTTTCTACCTTTTGACTTAACCACACATACACTGCCCCTGGATTCGAGCCTTTTTAACAGGGAACTAACTTTGTTAACTGCAAGGCGGGCATCGCGGGCCACCTGCGCGGCTGCCGCCGGTTCCCAAATATTAGCCAAAGTAATAAAAATTTTTCGTTCCAGGGCAGGCAAACTCTCGATATTACTCTTAAAATAAGTGGTGTACTCATCGATCAGATAGGTAAGATGCCCCATCAGTTCGCGGAAAGAAGTGCCTGCTGCAAATGAAGACAATATCGTCAGAAGACGAGGATTGCCGCCCGTCAAAATCTGCAGGGGGCGAATTCTTTTTTCGTCTACCTTGTGGCCGGTCAAAGATTCCCAGAGAATCTTCGATTCCATAGTGTCAAGCGGATCAAGATATTGGATTTTAAAAAGATCAAACATGGCCCTGCCGCTGTTGTCAATTTCATCAAAACGGGATGGGGCTGTCGCCAACAACATGATCCTGGGTTCATTTAAAAGCGTGTGGCGAATATTCCAGCTTTCATCAGCGCCGATTTGTTCATCAAAGAGCATGTTCAGGTTTTCTACAACCAGGAGAAGACGTTTTTTTTGCTCGTCGGCAAAATCCATCAAACAGGCCAATGCCCGCTCATATAAACGTTTTTCATCCCGCTCTTCTTTTAATAGGTCATGATGCGCTGTTAGGTTTTTGTCCCCTGTCTGCTTACTTAGATGAAATATCGCCCGCAACCAGAATTCAGCGGCAGTCATAATTTCGTAACTTTCCTCACTGAATACGAGAGGATACCAACTGAGATTCAATTCTTTATCATTAATAATGTATGCCGCGGCACGAAGCGCCAGCATGGTTTTCCCCATTCCCCGCGGTCCAATCACAAGTATATTTTGATTAGAATCGGTGTGGTTTTCCTTGATGGTTTCTATTATTAGATCCAGGTCTACGTGACGCACCACAAACGAACGTACCAGTTCATCACGGGAAAGGAAAGCCGGGTTGTATTTGACCATGGGAAATTTCATTATCTCCGTTCCCTCCCGGCAGCCGGGAGATACTGGAAACCGAACCGGGCTTTCCACCAGTCACGAACCAAATTTGAGACAAAAACGTGGGCATCTTTTTTCTTAATCAAGTAACCGTCGTGTTCAAGAATACCAATAATCTCTCTTAACGCTTCTTTTGATCTTTTGGCATCCAGGTCGGAATCGAGCCTGAGTATCTCTGCCGCCTTGACGGTTAACCTTCCTGTCACTGCCGCTTCCGTCAATAGTTCAAGAGCCAATGGCAGCAGCTCATTACTGAGAACCATTTTCAAACGCTCTTCATAAGTGCTGAGTTCCGCATGACCTCGCACACTAAGCATTCGGGATTTAAAAATTCTATCCGCATCTTCTTTACGGCACTCCATATTCTTACGTTTTTTGCAATCAATATAAATATAATTGAAAAATATTTGCACATGATGGGGAATCGGTGAGCCGATTAGTTTTAGCATTCGTTCTTTTGCGCCTTCCCGGAAAAGGATTTTGTAGTTGTTGGCCAGGGCTTGAAGGCAGCCTGCCGCAGTTTTTACGTCCCAGGGATCCAGTTCAAAAGGTGTGAACGTATTGACGGTATGACTCAATCCTGCCTGCTGCAAAATCGGTTCCAAACCAATAGAGCCGGTAAGCACTATGCGAATCCTGCCCTTATATTGAATAGTAATAGAACGAATCCAGGACAAAAAAGTATCCGCCTCTTTTAATCGCTCCGGTGTTATTTTATATTCAGCGCCTTTAAGAAGTCTATTAATAACCAGGGGAAATTCGTCCATAAAAATAATAACAGGGTCTTCTGAGGTAGCAATAGCTTCGATCATCCTGTCACCTTTGTTTTGCCAGTTGGAGAGTAATGCGTCGCGGAACTTTGTGGTTAGATCATTGTTACTTAACGAATCGATGCTGACGGCTGCTGTTGATATGATATTTTTAAATACATCTTTGGTTTTGCTCCATAATTTCATATGAGGGCGAGTCGCTACGCTGAGTTCAGTAATAACGTCAGCGTGCGAATTGCTCTTTTGCAAGTCTAACTGTAAACAGCAAAAACGGTCACTTATCCTGTTGCCTGCTTCCCTGATTAAACTTGTTTTACCTATCCGCCGTGGGGCTGTAATCATGATATTGGCTCCCTCATCTAATAGCTCAATTAAGTTTTCAAGCTCCTCTTCGCGGTTCCAGAACCTTTCTTTGTCTACCCAGGGGCCAACTTCACGCACTAATTTTTTCACTAATTACCTCCTGCAACAAAATTGTTGCCAACAGATTCGTTGCCAACAAATTTGTTGGTAACAGTATGGCGTGAAAAAACTCTTTTGTCAACTAATTTTTGTTTTTTTTAGATTTTTTTAAGATACACTTTTTTGCCGCAGTATGAATGAGGGCTTTTATTTATAAAATCTATTTATTTTAAGCTCGAGAAGAAAAAATCGAGAATCTCTCGCCATTGGGAATCATTTTCGTATTCTTTAACTACGATCCCCTCGGAAGTGTTGCCCAACAACATGCGGGTGAGAAAGATTCCCTTTCGATAAAGACACAATACAGGCTTGTTAATCCTGAGTGCATAAGAAATCTCATAACCGACTCCCAAAGAAGGATTACTAACTTCCGCAATCAGACAGTCACACTCTTCGATCCACTCGATGTCACGAGTGTATATCCAGCGCGGGGTAAAAGCTTTTTCTAATTCCAGCACATCGGGCTGAACCACATGCTCCGTCAAAACCCGGTGACCTGATTCTTTGAGATAAGCGACTATTCTTTGATAAACTTCTAGGTACTGCCTGCCTCCTGCTATCGAACCACCGAAATATATTTTTTTTGCTTGCTTCATTTTTATATTCCTTGCCTCCGGCAGCCCTGCCGGGGGCCAAACTTTTGAAAAAGTTTGAACAAAACTTCTTATGATTAAAAATCAAAAGCATTACCTTTGCCGCGAAGAACCAAGCCGGGGAAAATACCGGTGATCTTGCTGTTTTCGACCACCAACCGGCCATTCACCAATACATACGGAATACCCACAGGATACCGGTGCGGCTCCTGCCAGGTGGCGACGTCCGCCACTTTCGCCGCATCCACTATCGCTATGTCCGCATAATAACCCTCTTTTAAACTGCCCCTGTCTTTAAATCCAAGCCTTTGGGCAGGCAGAGAGGTCATCTTTCTAATAGCTTCCGGGAAAGTAAGGATGCCTTTCTCCCGCACATACAGCCGCAGCACCCGGGGAAAAGTGCCGTAATTACGAGGATGCGGATTGCCTAAACCAAATGTCCTGATCGCACCGTCCGAGGCATGAGCAGTATGCGGGTACTTCATAATACGCTCGATGTCTTCATCACTAAGACAAAAATAAATAGCGCCGGATTGCCCGTCTTCTTCTATCTCCTTTGTTTGCAGCCGGATGATCAATTCCACGCCCTGCTCTAAGGTGACGGGAAGGTTCTTCTTCTCCAGTATCTGCTCGATGGTCAGCCCTTCGAGCTCTGGCTCAGGCGAGTACCGGGAAATCATGATGCGGTTAAGATCATTGCCGCCGCGATCATGCTCGATGTTATACTTTATTTCCGCAATAAGACGGGGTCGCAACTCCGCGTTTTTCCAGCGCTCTATCCACTTCTTTTTTTCCCCTTCTAAAGACCAGGGCGGGAAAAGCACAGTCAACCCGGTGCCGGTAGCAGGGTAAGGATATTGGTCTAAAAGCACGTTGATCCCGGCTTTGCGGGCTTCCTCCACTAATGCCAGGGTTTGGACGCTACTGCCCCAGTTGTCTATGCCGGTAATTTTGTGATGGGAAATTTGCACCGGGATTTTGGCGGCTTTGCCTACAGCGATGGCTTCTTGAAGAGATTTTAGGACGTCGATGCCCTCTTCCCGCATGTGAGTAGCATAAAAACCGCCATACTGCTGCACCACTTTAGCTAATTCGATCACCTCGGCGGTTTTGGCAAAAGCTCCGGGTATATATTTCAAACCGGTGGAAATCCCCACTGCCCCGTCTTTCATAGCCTGGGCAGTTAGTTTTTTCATCTCTTCCAGTTCTTTTGTTTCCGGATCGCGGTCGGCATTGCCCATCACTTTTTTGCGGATGGTGTTGTGCCCAACCAGGGTGCAAAAATTGAGGGCTATCTTCTTTTTTTCTACTTCTTCTAAAAAAGAACCGATGGGGAAACACGAACCGCCGCAATTTCCGCCCAGCACTGTGGTGACTCCCTGGAGGATGTAGTTGTGGGCGTCGGGGTGTTTCAAAAGGTTACGGCCGGCATGGGTATGAATGTCGATAAACCCGGGACAGACCATAAGGCCGGTGGCGTCTATAATTTTGGCTGCTTTTTTTCCCGCCAGAGCGCCGATCTCTTTTATTTTGCCTTTAAGAATGCCGATATCGGCGGGATAGGGTTTTTGGCCCGAACCATCGACGATAGTGCCATTTTTGATAATGATGTCGAAGTCGGGCCGAAAAATAGCACCAAATGCAAAATAAATAATCAGAACTGCAGCCAGCACAAGAATAACAATAAAAGCTGTTTTTAATTTCATGTCTAATAATAAAGACAAAAAGAGATAAAATCAAGACCTTTCCGATGAACTAAACGTAAAGCTTGCAATTTCCCGCTGGTTGTGGTAATTTTGACTCTTAAATCGGCCTTCCCGGCATAGAAGCAATCATAGATTTTCCCGGTAGGAGCAAGAACATGCCTCATGAAGAAAACGGGTTATTGGACCACCATAACCAATTATTAAAAATTTTACCCAAACTATTCGGTAAATTAAGCAGCGATGAACTCGAAGCCATCATAGGATGGGCAGACGGTGTGCACATCAAACAGGGAGAAGAACTCTTCCGCCAGGACGAAGCAGGGGACAGCTTTTATATCCTCCTCAGCGGCAGCCTGAGCGCAGCAGCCAAAGACAGAAATGGCGTACAGCATATAGTCGGCGGCATAAAAGCCGGCGAAATCGTCGGCGAAATGGCTTTGCTTTCCGATGAAAAACGTTCGGCAGCGGTATTTGCCAACCGTGACTCCTATGCCGTTAAGTTCTCGAAAGCCGAGTTTAGCGCCTTGCTAAAAAAATACCCGGGACTGATGATGAGGGTAACAAAATTAATAGTGGATAGGCTGCGGGTTTCTATCGGTTCTGAAGAAGAGGAAGAAGAGTGCACCGTGATGGCGGTTGTGCCCTTAAGCCCGGACACGCGGCTGCGGGAATTCCTGGACCCCTTGCTGAAAGAACTTTCCGCTGGCGATTCCTTATTGCATCTAAACAGTAAAAAACTGGACAGTCGGATGGGTACGCCTGGGATAGCCCAATGTCACGGCGAGCACCCCGACAGCATGAGGATTTCCGCCTGGGTAACGAGACAGGAAACAAAACACCGCTTTATCATCTATGAAGCCGACCCCAAAGCGTCTAACTGGACGAAGAGGTGTATCAGCCAGTCGGACCAGGTGCTGTTGGTGGGCAATGCCTGGGACAACCCCGGCCTGAGTGAGATAGAATCGAAATTCATATATACAGGTAAAAATAAAAACCCAACCCGGCAAAGATTGGTATTACTGCACCCTGGGGACAGCAAGCTGCCCACAGGCACGGACCGCTGGCTCAAAACCAGGAAGGTGGAAATGCATTTCCATACCCGTTTAGGCAGCTATAAAGATATACGCCGCATGAGCCGGATGCTGTCCGGGAAAACCGTCGGTATTGCTTTAGGCGGCGGTGGGGCGCGCGGATTTTCGCAGGTCGGCGCTATCAGGGCTTTAGAAGAAGCAGGGATTCCCATCGACCTGATCGGCGGCACCAGCATGGGTGCTTTTATCGCCGCCGGTTATGCTTATGGTTGGGACCCCGCCGCCCTGGAACAGGTAATCAAAAAAACCTTTAAAAAAGGGGCTTTACTACGCGATGTTACCCTGCCCATGGTATCGCTTTCATCGGGCCGGGCCCTGACAAGGGGGATAAAAAAGTGTTTCGGGGACACAAAAATCGAAGACTTGTGGCTGCCTTATTTTTGTGTATCCAGCAACATCACTCATGCTGAGAAAGAAGTTCACCGGCGTGGTTATTTATGGCAGGCTATCCGGGCCAGCGGCGGTTTACAGGGTTTCTTCCCACCTTTTGTTTTAGACGGTGATTTGCATGTAGACGGCGCCATGTTTGCCAACCTGCCTGTAGATATAATGAAAATTTTTTGTAAAGGTCGGGTCATCGGCATAGACGTCAGCCCGCCGGTGGATTTAGGGGAGAATACTTCTTATGGGGATTCGCTTTCCGGTTGGCGGATATTGTGGAAAAAGCTTAATCCTTTTGCCAAACCCATCAGGATGCCCGGTATCGGGACTATCTTGCAGCGGGCCGGGGAAATCAGCAGCATTGCGCATCACAAAGATGTGATAGAGAGTAAAACCGATTTTTATCTCAGTATGCCGGTGGAAGAGTACGGTTTATTGGATTTCAAATCTGCATCGAAGATTATAGCCGCCGGTTATGAACATGCCAAAAAGGAGATCGACAAATTCCTCGGAGGTGACCGTTCTTTGGAGAGCAAGCAGATATATGTGCCCTGGTGGTTGAAGTAGCGATAATAGTTTTTCATGATGCGCGCCTCGCCCGGAA
>JAGLSW010000071.1 GCA_023135565.1 Candidatus Aminicenantota bacterium
TCAATTTAGGTGAGCGCTATAGTTTCGTTCCAATTCCGGCAGATCGGCGGCGGGGCTTTCTTTCGGGCCCCTTTCCCCAGGCCGTAAACACCTTTGCCCCGGCCATTTTTTCAAAATAAGGAATATCCTGAATTCCCGGAGCTTCGATATCCATATCCCAGATTATAACCGAATGGCCGCGGCGGGTGAGCTCTACCGCTGTATTGACCAGCGTCAGGGAACGCCCCACCCCGCCTTTAAAAGAATAAAAAGTGGCGAACAAAGTCGAATCGGACATAATCTTTTACCTCCGCGGGCCGAAAAAATATTATTTAGGTGACGATATATCATCGGTATCCGTTTTATTATATTCAATTTTTCTTTCGGCCACCATTGCCGCGTTCCTGGGGGCAGTTTGATTGCCCGGCTTATATGTTCCCGGGGATACCGGCCCGGCAGTTTCATAAAAAGAGAAATTTTCGCTTATATAGGCTCTCCCGGCAGCGCCCAATCTTATAATGGAAACCTTATTTTTTCGTTCCCTGGTAATCAAATCATGCTCCTGGAATTCCCGGAGGAGTTTGGAAAGATATTGAGGAGAGACGCCCAATCGTTTAGATAGTTCATTATGGCGGATACCCTCCCTGTTTTGATATAGCAGCGTTAACAGGCCCTTGCCATGCTTCCTGGATTCGACAAAACGCTTCGCCAATTTGGGATCATAATTTTCAACCGCCATCCCACACAGGTCATGAAAATGCTGCCAGCGGTAATAATATTTTTGTCCCTCTTTATTTGCCTTTAAACGGTCGCCTATTTCGCTGTCTGTAAAAGATAGAACTGCTGCCTGGAAGGCATCCAGTTCATCGCTGGAGCCGCCGCGCAGGTATTCGATGAAGCGTTCGATCAGCATCACGTCGATGTCGCTGAGATTACCTATTTCCCCATCTTGAATGAGCCTGGCTGCGATTTCGAATAATTCTTTAATAGGTTCTTCACTGCCCAACGCCGCCTCGAAAATATCAACCGACAGACTGGCTTCTTTTTGCATCGACATAGCAACCTCCTTTGTTAACCAATAATTAACTAATAATTAATTATAGTACAAAAACCTCAATCCGTCAACTTTTTTATTAACTTTTCGTTAACTTTTCATATCGAAAATCAATAAATCACTGTCTTCGCCTACTGCAAAAACTCCCCGTTCACCTTTGCGCGGAAGAAAGTAGAAAGACGCCCCATCTTTATGAATACTGGAATTCTCTTTTTTTGCCGCATAACCGCTGTTTGAAACAAACGCAGCCGCAAGATTATTCCCGGCCAAGAGTCCCGCGGTTTTTAGAAACCTTATATTCCGGGGCGTCATGGCGGGAACAAGGAAAATGTTGATCCCGCTTTGGCGATAAGCTTCAAGATGCTCCCGGTGAAAAAAATCTATACATATGCAAACAGAGATTCGGCCCACCGGGGTATCCGCACAACATATAGTATCGGTCTCGTCGATGCATTCGCAGCCCCCGGCGGAAGAGATTTTAAGCAATTCTTTTAGATCAGGTTTCTTTTTTATATCACTCGCATCGAGAGAAAATCTCTTGATTTTATTTTGCATCCACACTACTTCCCCGGCATGATTAAGTACAGTCGCTACATTTAAACGTTTCTTGTCCTGGCCTAAAAAATGAAAAGTCCCGGCAGCCACTAATAATAGCCCTCCATTCCCCGAAGATACTCTTTCCCTGTTGTTTGTTTTCAGCCAATCTTTAAAAAAAACGATAAGCTTTTCATCTACCGTAAGTTCGGGCAGCACAAGTATATCCACCTCTTTCTCAACACAGGGTTGTAGTACCTTCTCGATAAGCCATGTTTTGGCTGCTTCGATATTTTCTATTTTTTTAAACCAGTAAGGGGTTTTCTCATTTCCCGGCCATTTTTTCAACCGGGAATCGAACTCGAAAGTTATATCTCCTTTAAAAGGAGTAACAGCGACTTTAAGCCCTTTCTTTAATCTATATTTCAAATAAGTACCGGTTTTTTTGAGTTTATCATTTTTGATCAGGTGAATGTGTAAGTTCGTTTCTTTTATGATCGAGATATATTTAAAGATATCGGTCAGGTCATGAAACCCTGTCCCATAGTATTCCCTTACCGGTGCTGCACCCGCATCATAGATAGGATTTGGAGGTTTAGCGGTTATAACATAACCCTCGATTTTTACCGGGGTAAGCAATTTAAGCGTGCCTTTTTTGTACAGCACTAAGTAATCAGCCAATCCTTTGAACAGGGACAGACAGAGTACGTTATTATCATCGGAATTAATTAAGACTTGTTTGACTCCTTCTAACAACCTGCGATTGGATTTAGATGCATAAACTTTTCCAAAACGCTGTAGGAAAAAATCGGACAAATCGCCGAAACGTTCCCTGGCATGTTCGTCTGTATAAAGTGAATTCGACAAGACTCCAAATTGAGGATCAAGCAGCTTATACAATTCGGCAAAGAGATGCAGCGGTTTTGTAAGTAGGGGAATCAGCCCCTCTTTTGCCAGGGTATGTATTTCAATATTGCTCATCATAAATAAAATATCCTTTTTCCAAAACTAAGCTTGAAAAAAAAGCCACCAAACGGTGGTAACCTGAATGATGTAAAACATGTTGTTCATTACCGCCATGTAATGGCATAGTAAAGTATATTATATAAAAACTACGGTATTTGATAAACCCTGAGATCGAACTCCTTCACCACAGCCAACAAATGATCGAAAATATCGGCCTGGATAGCTTCATAATTCACCCACACCGTATCGTCGGTAAATACATATATCTCGATGGGCAAACCATGAGGCCCGGGCTGAAGCTGGCGCACCAAAAAGGTAAAATCCTGCTTGATCTTTTTATGGCTCCTCAAGTAGGCTTCGATGTAAGTCCTGAAAGTGCCCAGGTTGGTCAACCTCCTGCCGTTCACCATATTGTTCATGTCGAATTTATGCTCTTCATTATACTGCCGGATCTCCTGTTTCTTCTCCGCCATGTAATCTTTTAATAAAACGATTTTCTCGAATTTTTCGATCATTGTGTTTTCGCAGAACTTGATGCTGTCGATGTCGATATGAATGCAGCGCTTGATCCGCCTGCCGCCGCTCTCTGTCATCCCGCGCCAGTTCTTGAAAGAAGCTTCTATCAATTTATTGGTAGGGATCACAGTGACCGTTTTATCGAAATTCCGTATCTTGACGGTGTGCAGGGCTATGTCGATCACATCGCCGTCAGCATTAAATTTAGACACTTCGATCCAGTCGCCCAACCGCACTAAGTCGTTGGTGGTAATCTGTATGCTGGCCACAAAAGAGAGCAAGGTGTCGCGAAAAACCAACAGCAGTACCGCGGTTAGTGCGCCTACGCCGCTGAGCAGCACAAAAGGCGATTGGCCGGATAGGATGCCGATCGTTATCAGCCCGCCCAGGATGTAAATAATAAGGATAATAATCTGCACATACCCTTTTATAGGCCGCCCGGCAAACTTCTTATCCTGTTTGTAAACCTGGTTGACTGCCCGCAGGAACGCGGCGATGGTCAATAAAACGATCCAACCGATCAAAGCCAGGGAGACACGCTGCAGCAGCACCCGGGCTGTGGGAAAAAGATAAGCAAAGCCGTTTATGATAAGAATAGCCGGAATAAAAGCCAGTCTGCGGGCTACTTTTTTATCCAGCAAAATATCATCGAATTTGTTTTCGGTTTTTTTCGCCAGCTTGATCAACCATTTTAGGACGACTCTTTTGGTTACCTGGTAAGCGGCACTGCTCGATAAAATAGTCAGGATAATAAAGAACGACTGCTTGACCACCGGGCTGCTGTTCAAAAAATCAATAATACTTTCTATCCATATTTTCATGATTATAGACTAATATATTTTGATAAAAATTGCAAGTGTTTTAAGAAATAGAAGGAACTCAAGAGGACTCAGGAGGAGATCAAGAGGGTCTCAGGAGGAACTCAAGAGAGGGTCTCAGGAGGAGATCAGGAGGTCTCAGGAAGGAGATCGAAGAGGACTCAGGAGGAACTTCTATTACTCAGGTTTAGGAAAAGGACTCGCGAATTTCAAACCGGTTTGCCTCCGGCGAATTGAGGACGCCGTCCGCTTTCTTACACCCAAAAAAAAAAGGGAGCAGATGCTCCCTTTTTTTTTAAATCCTATGGAGGTTTACTTAAGAAACATACTAATATGTTTTCGTTGATTTCTCTAAAATTCCCTGTTCCCTCAGAGGGTGCGGACACTGTCCGCCCAGGCACTCATAGGATGCGGGCGCCGCCCGCCTGAAGAAAATATGAAACTCTAAACACTTTCAGATCAGTTTGAAATCGAATCGCTTGTTTCCACATTGAGCGCCGCATTGTAGGTAAAAGAAGCATGGGAAACACCTGTTACCGTTATGGTAAATGTCCCGGTGGACCTGCTTTTGGCGGAGGTGAAGGTGACTTTACCGTCTGCCCCGGTTACTGCTTGACCGGTACCGGAAACAAGTCCGCTCCAGGAAATATTAACCTGGGCGTTAGATAAGGGGCTGCTTGTGTCATCCAGGATAGTGATGACGGCCCGGGCAGAATCGCCGGAACCCTGGCTTATCAGCGTCATGGCTATATCGGAAACATACATGTCGCCGCCTGCGCCCCAGTTTACAGCCGCAGCAGCCGCTGCTTCGGAATTTACTAAGCCGTTACCGAAAATGGAATCCCAACCGGCATCGCCTAAGTCGGTGGCTGAGCTGCTCAAGATACTCCGTACTTCCACATTGGTTAAAGCGGGGTTGGCTGCAAATATAAGCGCTGCTACACCGGCAACATGCGGGCATGCCATCGAAGTGCCGTCGTAATAATCGAAATCATCCGAGGCATTTACTAAAGTTAACGTGGGGGTGCCGAGCAATCTTAAGGTTTCGCCATCCTCGTTGGATAATGAAATCACCGGTGCCCAGTCGCCGGCTTCGCCAAGCGTTCCGGCAAAATTTCCCGGTAGGTTATTATAGATGATCACACCCACTGCGCCTGCATCCATGGCCATAGTGGTTTTTTCCGCAAAGGTGGTCTCACCGCGCAAAATCAGGGCGATATTGCCGCTGACTCCGGCGGGAAAATCTTCGACTGCCTCGCCTGTATTACAGTAATAAGCCGTGGCGGTAATTCCTTCGGTGGTGCCGGAAAATTCCATACCGACGCCGTCATATACAGTGGTATCTACCTGCGCATAACTTGCAAAACCGGTGCCCACGGGAACTGAGGATTTGACCAGCACGCCGGGCGCTACTACTTCTTGATTATCCCCGGTATTTGAAAATTCGGCGATATTCAAAAAAGAATCGATGGCGCCGACGGCAATTGTGCTGGAATAACGGGCCGGGTAACCGACCTTTGTTTTGCTTTCATTACCGGAGGCCACTACGACCAAAAGACCGGCATCGAAAGCTGCCTGATAACCGTCTTCTTCAGTTTGAGAGGAGGTATTGCCGCCGAGACTCAATGAGGCGATATGCATACCGTTCTGTACCGCCCAATCGACTCCGGCCAGGATGTCGCTGACATATCCGCTTCCTTCGGCATTGAGAACCTTACAGGCATAAATACCTACATTGTAGGCTACGCCGATTACGCCGCTACCGTTGGCTTCCGCCGCGATGGTCCCGGAACAATGCGTGCCGTGACCGGCGTCATCCCAGGGATCGGAATCATCGTTAACAAAATCATAACCGCCGCCGTAGAGATCGTCTAAGTCGGTGTGATTGTAATCGATGCCTGTGTCGATGACACATACCTTAACACCTGTGCCGGTTGTGGTAGGCCAGGCCTGCGGTGCTTTCACAGCGCCGATTCCCCAGGGCTGTACGTCGGCAGTTGCATAACGAAGCTGATCTTCTTCGACAAATGCCACATTGGGGTTATTGGCGATGGCGTTGGCCGCTGCCGCATCGGATGAAATAGCCAATGCCGGGACAAGCTTATAAGCGCGTTTGACTGTGGCGCCATGACCTTTTACCATATCTTTTCCCGCATTACCGGGCGCCTGTTTGAACATGACCAGGTAACGGCCCGAGGTGGAGGCAAGTTTTGCCTGCGCGGGGATCGTGTTAAGTTTCATCCCCTCCTGTCCAGGGGTCATCGTTTTTTGGACAGAAGAAAAAACCGTGCTGCCGGTAAAACCTAAAGCAAAAACCAATAGAGTAATTGCTAACAATAATTTTTTTGAAAAGTTGAATTTTTTCATATTACGCTCCTTATATAGATTATTAGTTTTGTTACTAAGCCTTTTCTTTTTGTTATTTTCATGGCAGCAATATAATAACATCGTTTTATAGGGAAACAATCGGACTAAAGTAGTAAAATTGGTTGTACGTCTTTTTTTAGACATACAACTAAAGTTGTATAAAAAAACTGCGCTCCATAGTACCGGAAATACAACTTCCGGCAATTTTCATAATTTGCGGACATCGGCAAGACACTATAGAATTAAGGCTATTGCTTAACTCTTCTTTAGTTTTATCTTAAGTTTCTCTAAACTTTTACAACTTTAGTTGTATTTTTCCAAACCCGCTGTACAACCAAAAATAGAACTTTTGATGTATTGATTTCTCATTCCTGTGGTTTAAAATGTAAGAAAGAAAAAAATTCCCATCGCCGCAGCTATGGCTTAGTGCGGCGAAATAAGGAGAAAAAAGATGAAAAAAATTAGTTTAAGAAAACTTATCCCCACACTGCTGATAGTGATGATACTAACCGTGTTCAGCAGCGCCATGTGGGCACAGAATCTCGAGATTCATTACATCAACGTGCAGCAGGGACAGAGCACCTTGATTATCGGGCCCGACGGCACCACCCTTTTATACGACGGCGGTTACGAATTCAAAGGCACCACAGAAGTAATACCCTACTTGCAAAGCATAGGCATCGATACTTCCCAGGCTTTTGATTACGTCATTGCGTCCCATATGCACACAGACCATTTTATGGGCTTGACCGAAACCATGAACTACGGCTACGACGCACTCAACGTCTATGTCAACGGAAGCGATTACTATAACGTCTATGTGCAGGATTTCTTCGATGCCGCGGACGGCACCACGGCCGGCGGCGTGACCACCATGGCCTTAGGACAGACCATCAACTTAGGCGGCGGCGCAACCGCTACCTGTGTGGCGGTCGACGGTTCGGTCATCGGCGTTGGCGCTATCCCCGACGGCCAGCTTAATGAAAACGACCGCTCCATCTGTTTGCTCATCCAGTACGGTGATTTCGACTTCTTAGTCACCGGCGATGTGGGCGGCGGCAGCGACGACTATGAATGCACCGGCAGGAGCACCAGCCAGGTCAATATCGAAACCCCGCTGGTGCAGGCCATTATGCCCGGAGGCGCTTACCCCATGCTCTCTTCCTACGGCGTAGAAGTGGCTCACGTTTCCCACCACGGCAGCGAAAGCAGCACCAATTCAGACTACATGAACCTGCTCACCCCGGCGATAGCCCCGGTTTGCGTAGGCGATAACCAGGGTTCGGGCTGGTATCATCCCAGGATCGATGTGGTGGAAAACGTACTGCTGGCCCAGGCGGTATGCGTTACGGCGCCACCGGCCTTAGTGCTGCAAACCCAGGAAGGCGACCCGGCAGGCAGCACCACCAGTTTTGCCGGATACTGCGTAGGCGACATCGTGATTACCACAGACGGCCTGCTTACCTATAATGTCAGCGCTACCGGCGCCGTCAGCAGCGGCCCGGACGAAAGAAGCGCAGCCGGTCTTCCCGCCGCGTTTAATTTAGATGAAAACACCAGTGGCGATCCGGCCCCGATTATTTCCAACGTGCACACGGAAAATGTCACCCTGACCTCGGCTGACATAGCCTGGACCACCAACGAAACCGCCGATTCTTTAGTCAGGTACGGCACCGCTTCCGGCAGCTATACCGACACTGTCAGCGATGCCACCATGGTGTATACCCACAGCCTACCCTTAACCGGTTTAACTGAGAACACCACTTACTATTACCAGGTGGAATCCACCGATGCCGGCAGCAACACCACTACCTCCATGGAATACTCTTTTACTACCGCTTCTACCGGCAGCGGCGGAACGGTCATGTTCAGCGAAGTCTTTTATGACACACCGGGCACCGACGCCATCGAAGAGTGGTTCGAAATCTATAACGATTCCGGTTCCACGGTTGACTTAAGCGGCTGGACCATCACCGACAACAACGGTACCGGCGGCACTTATACTTTCCCCGGAGGCACCTCCATCGCGGCAGGCACCTATCTTACCGTGGCTGCCGACAGCGCCGGGTTTAATGCCCTGTACGGTTTCGATGCAGACCTTTACGGCACGTTACCTGCCCTGAACAACGACGGCGATACCCTGATCTTGAAAGACGGTTCCGCCGTAGAAGTAGACGCGGTTGCCTGGGAAGGCGGCGCCACAGCCGGTATTCCCGCCACCTGGGGCAGCGCCACCGACCCCATCGCCTCTACAGGCAGTTCTATTTACCGCTTAGATTTTATCGACACCGACAGCTATGCCGACTGGGGCGTCGCAGGCAGCAACGGCGATCCGCAAACCCAGGGTTCCGGCCCCAGCGCACCGGCCATCGTATTTAGCGAAATTTTCTACGACACCCCCGGCACCGACGCCGACGAAGAATGGATCGAACTCTACAACAACTCCGGCAGCGCCGTGGACGTCGGCGGCTGGACCATCAGCGACAACAACGGCGAAGGCGCCACCTACACGTTCCCCTTAGGCACCACCATTGCGGCAGGCGCCTATTTCACCGTGGCCCACAACAGCGCCGGGTTTAACGCCATATACGGTTACGACGCCGATCTTTACGGTTCTATACCCCTGCTGAACAACGACGGCGATACCTTGTTGTTAGAAGACGGTTCCGCCGTATTAGTAGATGCAGTGGCCTGGGAAGGCGGAGCAGCAGCCGGTATCCCCGGCGATTGGGGCAGTTCAACCGATCCCAGCGCGCCTACAGGTAGTTCCATTTACCGCACCAACCCCCTCACCGACTCGGGCAGCTACACCGATTGGGCGGTGATGAGCGGTAACGGCGACCCCCAAACCCAGGCCATGAGCGGCCCTCCGGCTGTAGTATTCAGCGAGATTTTCTACGACACACCGGGCACCGATGCTGACGAAGAGTGGATCGAACTCTACAACAACACCGCAAGCACTATAGATATAGGCGGTTGGACCATCACGGATAACAACGGCACCGGCACCACCTACACTTTCCCGGCCGGCACCACCATCGCTGCCGGTACTTATCTCACCGCAGCCCACGACAGCACTGGGTTTAATGCCCTGTACGGTTTCGACGCCGACCTTTACGGTTCCATACCCCTGCTGAACAACGACGGCGAAACCTTGATCTTGAAAAACGATTCCGCTGAAGAAGTAGACGCGGTTGCCTGGGAAGGCGGAGCCACAGCCGGTATTCCAGTCGGTTGGGGCAGCGTCACCGACCCCACCGCGCCTACAGGAAGTTCCATTTACCGCACTAACCCACTTACCGACTCCGACACTTACACAGATTGGGCGGTGATGGGCAGTAACGGCGATCCCCAGACCCAGTCCGGCGGCGGCGACACTACTCCGCCCGTCATCTCCGGTGTGGTAGAATCGGCGATTACCACTAACAGCGCCACCATCGGATGGACTACCGACGAAGATTCCGATTCCGAAGTTCTGTACGGCACCTCTCCCGGTAATTACACCGGTTCTTCTTACGACAACAGCATGGTCACCGGCCACAGTCTCAACCTGACCAACCTGACCCCGGACACTACCTATTACTATGTGGTAAAATCCACCGACGCTTCCAATAACACCGCCACTTCCGCCGAATACTCCTTTACCAGCGAAGCCGTAGTGATCGAATACATGATCAACACCATCTCCCTGAGCGCCACTACAGTCAGGGGTAAAACCACCCCCTATGCCACCATTACAGTCACCTCCAACGGCAGCCCGGTAGAAGGGGCTGTGGTGGATGTCACCTGGAGCGGTTCCGTTCCAGGCACCGACTCGGATACCACCGACTCAAACGGTCAGATCACTTTCTCTACCAAGGCCACCCGGGACGATCCCTATTCTTTCACCATCACGGTGAACGGTATTACAAAAACCGGTTATCTCTGGGATTCGGGCGGCAGCGAAATTAGCGACACTATCGGTAATTAATAAACGATAAATAAATCCAGGGGGCAGGGGCTTCGTGCTCCTGCCCCCGCGGGGGGCAATGAGGGGCGGCGCGGGCAGCCTATGAGCCGCTTCGCAGCAGGGGCCTCTTTTGA
>JAGLSW010000710.1 GCA_023135565.1 Candidatus Aminicenantota bacterium
ATTTAAAAGCGAGAAGCGCTCCCCCTCTGTGGCTAATTTTATAGTAGGGTATCCAGAATTTAAGATAGAATGAAGAAACGAATAAAAACATCGATAATCCTTACGGCAGCCGCTGTTTTATTTCTCTTTTTGTTGGCGGCCAATTGCGGTAGCGACAAAAGCGCCGGGAATTATAATGTGGTTTTGATAGTGGCGGATGCGCTGCGAAGCGATGTGTTGGGTTGTTACGGCGGTGATGCTCACACCCCGAATCTCGACCGGCTGGCGCGGAAAGGCGTCCTTTTTGAGAATGCTTACAGCACTGCGCCCTGCACCATACCTTCAGCCGTAGGCATATTTACCGGCAGCTATCCCGGCTCCTATGGCGTAGTAGAGAAGGGTATCCGGGAAAAAAGCACTCACAATGTTTTTTATGTAAACGATAACGAGACCTTGCTTGGGGAGGCGCTGAAAGAGAAAGGCTATGATGTGCTGATGGACATGGAGAATAAGTTAGCCTGGATTTCAAATAATGTACAGGGTTTTAGCGAATTTAGAAGAATCAAAGAGATGAACAAAGCAGGAATCGCTTTCGTGAAAGAAACCACCGGCGTAAGATTCATCCGCTGGAAGAATAACCTGACGCCCCAATACAACCGGATGTTCACTTTTCTCCACTATTTATTGACCGTGCCCCGGGAACAAAACTTTTTTGTAACGAAATGGTTTATCGACCCTCATGCGCCTTACTCTCCTATCGAGGCGTTCAAGAAAAAGATAACCTTCGATATTTCCAAACTGCCGCGGGAAGAGAGTTTTTACTCGCAGCAAGTAGGCGTTTTCAGGCAGTTAGCCCGGCAAAAAAAGTTATCCGACGCTGAGATCGTTTATCTTAAAGCGCTGTACAAAGCCGAAGTGGAGTCTATCGACGAACGGGTGGGTTATATTATAAAAGCTTTAGAACACCGCGGTTTATTGGATAAAACTATTATCGTGTTTACTTCCGATCATGGCGAGTTATTCGGTGAGCATGGGCTTATGGGCCACGGCTACTATTATTATGAGCAACTGCTCCAGGTGCCGCTTATTATCGCCGGACCGGGGATACCGGCAGGCAAAAAGGAAAAAACCATTATCTCTAATTTAGACCTGATGCCCACATTAAAGGATCTGCTGGGCATAGAATACGAGCATAATATGCAGGGAAAAAGTTACAGCGGTCTATTTTCCGGCAAGGCGCTCCCGGACCGGGCGCAGTATTTCGGTAGGACAACCAATTTGGCCCGTGAAACGGACATATCGGCGCTGCTGATGGAGGGTCACAAATTGGTTGTCACCAAAAAGAAGGACAATGTGATTCTCGAACTATTCGACTGTGCGGGCGACCCCGGCGAATTAAAAAATATAGCCGTGGAAAACCGGCCCATCGTCCAAAAAATGCTGAAAAAGTTCATGGATTTGAGAAAGGAAATCGCTCTCCGTCTCAAAAGAAATATTGCGGAAATCGGCGACAAAGTGGATTTTGAAAAAAAATGGCTAATAACAGCGGAAGAATTAAAAGCCCTCGGATATTTGTAGCATCCAGCTTGCGGCAGAGGGCATTCGGCTTAACAAAGTAATAAAAATGTTAAAAATAGCTCATATTATAAACCCCGTTAAGGTCAAGGACACCTCC
Organism: Candidatus Aminicenantota bacterium; assembly: GCA_023135565.1. Classification (GTDB taxonomy): domain Bacteria; phylum Acidobacteriota; class Aminicenantia; order UBA2199; family UBA2199; genus JAGLQA01. Next base: position 1,655 of record JAGLSW010000710.1, read on the forward strand.
GACCTGTTTTTTGCCCAGCCTATCACCTTTGAAACCATGCGGCGGGCAAAAGAATTTGCAAAAGATAAAGTCCAGGTAAGTCTTTTTTCGGCCCAATTTGCCGAAGACGCGGACTATGCGCCCGGTTTTTTTACGTGCACCCCGCACTTAGAAAGATCGGCCCTCGACCTGGGCCGGTTTCAAAAAAAACGCAAACTGCCTTTATTAAAGGATATACTGGACCGTCTTTACCGGGCCGGCGATGCCGATTATTTTATTTATACCAATGCCGATATCGGCCTGCAGCCTTATTTTTATTCAGCCCTGGCCGGGTTCACAGCCGCCGGTTATGATGCTTTTGTGATCAACCGGCGCACCCTTTCAGACCGGTTTAAAAAAGTAGCAGAGATTCCCTTGATTTATGCTGAAGCCGGGGAAGTCCACATCGGGCATGATTGTTTTGTTTTCAAGCGGGAAGCCTATCCCCGCTTTAAATTGGGTAATGTGTGCATCGGCGTACGGTTAGTGGGCCGGGTGTTATTATGGAATCTAATGGCCTATGCGAAAAAGTTCGAGGAATTCAAAGACCTGCACATGACCTTTCATATAGGTCGAAACAAACCCTGGAAGAATCCCGGTTTTGCCGACTATGATAAACTCAACGAAGCAGAAGCCATAAAGGTCCTGGGAGAGCTTAACCGGGAACAGGATTTTATAAACATGTTAAAAAAGAACCACCCCGGCTATCTTACGGCAGTGAATTTACAGGCATTCGATTAAGATGATGAAATTAAATCATTTTTTGCCTCCGGCGGCCCTGCCGGGGGCCAAACTTTTGAAAAAGTTTGATCAAAGCTTCTATTTATTTAGAATCAAAAGCGCTCACCCGCTGCCTCTTGCGGCGAAGCGGCTCATAGCCCCCCCACGCG
>JAGLSW010000711.1 GCA_023135565.1 Candidatus Aminicenantota bacterium
GGATGATGAAAGGTTTACAGTTTGGAAAAAAGCCTCCGTCTATGCCGGTTTCGAAAGTATGCAGGAATTACTCTCCGGTTATATCACCCATGTTAGACCCGTCTTCTCCCCCGGGGAGAATTACCTGGAAATCTGGATCATGGATGCAAGCGTGCGCCTGGACCGCGAAGAGAAGCGAAAAGCCTGGCCCAATAAAACGGACAGCGACATCGCCGGGGAAATATTGAACGAGAATGGATTCACTCCCCAGGTGGAAGACACCGCCATCGTTCATGATGAGAAAGTCTCCACTATTATGCAGCGGGAAACAGACCTGAAATTTTTGCAGCGGCTGGCGCGCAGGAACGGCTTCCAATTTTATGTGCAGGAGGATAAAGCATACTTCTGCAAACTCAACTTCGATACCCCACTCCAGCCGGTATTGGCTTACAATTTCGGGGAAGAAACCAACCTGGACAGTTTCCACATCGAAGTCAACGGCCTAACTGCCGCAAACGTCGGTGCGTTCCAGGTAGATCCCCTGGTAAAAACCACCACGGATATCATGGTATTGCAAAGCGATCAGGCCGTTTTAGGCCGGGTGAAACCGGAAGAATTCAGCGCAGCCGGCGTACCGCAGCCTTTAACAATGGTCTCAATGAACGCCGTCACCGGAAACGTGGAAATGGGAACCCTGTGCCGCAGTATTTTCGACCGGGGCCAATGGTTTGTAACCGCAGAGGGAACCATACCCGCCAACATTTACGGTCATGTCCTGGAAGCGCGGAAAAACGTAACCGTTAAAGGTATCGGTGAAACCTACAGCGGTGTTTACCATATCACCCATGTTACCCATTCCTTTACCGGCAGCGGCTATGTGCAGCGTTTTAGGGCGCAGCGAAACGCCCTGATGGTCACAGGAACGGAAGTATTCGTATAATGGAAAACGAAAAATTAAAAATGGAAGAAATCGTCGCCAACCTGGTGCAAAAGGTAGAGAGGCGATTTTACGGTAAGTACCGCGGTTTCGTAGTAGACAATAATGACCCCGAACAAATGGGCCGGCTCAAAGTCATGGTGCCCAGTGTGTTGGGGAACGATGTGGTCACCGGTTGGGCATATCCTTGTGTCCCCTACGGCGGCGCTGCGAACCAGGGGATGCTATTCATCCCCGAGCCGAACGCCGCGGTATGGATAGAGTTTGAAGAAGGGGACCTGGAATTCCCCATCTGGATCGGTACGATCTGGAGCAAGCCCGAAGGTGAAAGCGAACTGCCCAAACCTAACAAGCCGGACGGCGTAGAAGAGGAGGCCGTGCAGGCCCCGCCCACCTGCAAGATAATTAAAACCCTAAAAGGTCATACCATCCAGTTGGAAGATGCCGACGGCAAAGAGATGGTTACCATCGTGGAAGCCAAAAACAAGCATGTAGTAACCATGAACCAGGACGGCATCAAAATCACGGACGGCGCCAATAAGCATGTGGTGACATTATACAACGAAGGCATTCAAATCAGCGACGGTGTAAATAAACATGACACCGCATGGAACAAAGACGGTATAAAAGTCACGGATGGGGTTAACAAGCATGAGATAATAATGAATGCCGACGGCATAAAGGTGACGGATAAAAAAGGCAATTTCATCGAGATGAAAGAAGACTCTTTCACAATTACTTCCAAAGTACCGTTTAAAATCGATGCATCAGGTCAGGCAGTGGAAATCATCGGGACTACCATCGACCTGAACAAAGGGTAACCATCATGGGGAAGTTGATTGTTGTTGAAAATGATACAGTTGAAGGAACAGACAAACATAATGTATCCGGTAATGCGACAAACACCGCTCCTCCCCCGGCGCCGCCGACGATTGCTTATAGTGGGTTTGGGGATTTCGATTATGTGGGACAAATGACCGGTGAATTAAGCGATTTTGTTAGTATTGGTGGGAAACCCGTGGCATTAAAGACCAGTACAAGTTCGTTGAATATAGGCGAAGATGTCGCACCGGTTGGTAAACACTCCGGTCCTGCGGGTAAAAATTTTGTACTCCCTTCCCCGGCGCCGATTACTCCTTCATTGTCCATTAGCGATCCCATAGGGGAGGGGAATCCCAATGTCATTTCCGGGAGTTCCTTTGTCAAGGTAGATGGAGTAGAAGTTCTCCTTGATGGAGACAAAATAGACACGTGCGACGGCATGAGTGTTCCCATGAACAGTACGGTAACAGCGGAGAACCAGGATTTTGTGTCTTGTTCAGCATAGGAATTAAAAATGAACCAAAAGAAAACATTCGCATTCCCCTTTGTTGTGGACGGCAGCGGGCGGATAGGCGGCAGCGGGGGTGATGAAGCCATTCGCAGTAGGATCATCCAGGTGCTTTTTACCGCGGCCGGTGAGCGGGTACATCAGCCGGAATTCGGATCCGGGCTTTTTAACCTGGTATTCGAACCCAATAACACTATCCTGCTGTCCTCCGTGGAATTTACCGTCGGTCAAGCTTTGCAGCGGTGGTTATCCGATGAAATACTGGTGGACCTGGTAAATGTGCGGCAGGAAGAGGAAATCATTACCGTGGAAGTAGCCTATACCAAAAGAACGGACCTCTCTAAACAAGCGGTGCGCATCCAATTTAAATAGAAAACCAATTATAAATTATAAATTAAAAACGGGAAATTGTCCGCCCTTCGGACGCATTTTTAATTCGCCTTCGGCGAGCTTTTTTCAGCGATCATTTGAAATATTCCCGGTCGTTTTTTGTGGTATGGTCAGAAACGGCAGAGCCAGCGCTTTTCATTGGTCATTTATAATTTATAATTTATAATTGTTCTAATTGATCTATCTGTTCTATTACTCATGAGCACGAAGAAAACAATTAAAAAGTAGGAGACAAAAATGGCTGAAATAAAAAGAATAAGCGGCAAGCCGGTAATCGATTACACAGCCCGTGATTACGACAGTTTACTCCGCTCCATGCACAGTATGATTCCCTATAAGCTGCCGGAGTGGACCGATTATGAATCGGAAGCCGATTTCGGTAATGTGCTGCTGCAATTATTCGCGCACATGGGTGATATCATCAGTTATTACCAGGACCGCATCGCCAATGAAAGTTTTCTCGGCACAGCGCAGGAGCGCCGCAGTATTATCCATCATTTGCGATTGATCGGTTACCGCTTGGCCTCAGCAGCGCCTGCTTCAGCGTACCTGGACGTCTCCGCCGCCAAAAGCGTCAACCAAAGCGTAACCGTAAAAAAAGGAGCCGCATTTGCTACCAAAAGCACGGAACATCTACCCAGTATCCGCTTCGAATACACCGGGGAAACGGATATTGAAATCGATTTTAGTCAAATCGAAGTTATCGACGGCAAGAAAACCTACTGCGGCTTACCCGTAAAAGAAGGACGCCAAGTAAAAGAGGACATTATCGGCGAATCCGACGGCACACCTAACCGGCAGTTTCCTTTGCAGCATTCGCCTCTTATCCTGCGTTCCCCGGGATTGGGAAAAATCATGGAAAATGAAATTATCCTGGTGGTGCAGCGTGCCGGGGAGGGAGAAACCGGCGAAGAGTGGCGATTGCAAAGCACCCTGGCCTTCAGCCGGGAAGGGGACAAGGATTTCATCGTCGAAATCGATGAGAACGACCGGGCAGTGGTGATATTCGGCGACGGCGTATTCGGCGCCGTACCCCCGGCCGGTACGATTATAAAAGCCACCTACCGTGTGGGCGGCGGAACCCGGGGCAATGTCAAGGCCGGGGCCATCGATACTATCCTGGAAGCCCCGGGACTGACCCTGTTAGGCGCCAAAGTAACCAATCCCGTGAAAGCTGTCGGCGGCACGGACCGCGAAAGTATCGAGCATGCCGTCAAGCAAGCCCCCGCATTGTACCGCACCCAGGGCCGCGCCGTCACAGCCGAGGATTACAAAACCCTGGCCCTGGATTTCGCCGGTGTAGCAAAAGCCCGGCCCGAAAAGGGGAACTGGAACAGCGTAATATTATATATAGCGCCTAAAGGTGGGGGAATGATCAACGACATACTAAAAAAAGACCTAATGGTCTATTTTGCAGACAAATGCCCCATGACCTCGGAAATAGAAATCCGCGACGTCGAGTATGTCAGGATTTATGTAAGCGCCAAAGTAGGAATCAGCAGTTATTATGCCCAGTCCCCCGAAGAAATAGAAAGAAAAGTCCATGCCGTAGCCACTGCTCTATTGGCTTTTGAAAACGTCGATTTCGGCCAGACATACTATATCAGTAAATATTACGAAGCCATCGAAGCTATCGAAGGCGTGGCATATATCACTGTCACCGAATTCAGGCGCGAAGACACCGATACCGCCCAGCACCTGGAATCCGGGCAAATCCTGCTGGCAAACAATGAAGTGCCGGTAATTCCTTCCGAAACCGGGGATGAAGCCTACAGCAGCGGTATCTGTGTAGAAATACAGTGAGCAATTATAAATTATAAACGAAAAATTAAAAATGAAAAACGAAAAGACTGACCGGGAAACAATCCGTTATATTCGTCCTATCTGTCCTATTTGTCCTATAAACAGTCAAAAGAGTAGTGGTACGTCGGCAGCTTGCGGCTTAACGAGGCGATAAATAATGAAATTAGAACATATTAAAGCAGTTCCTTTTCCCGGGGGTAACGGCATCGACTTACAGTGGTTCAATCCCGCGCCCGAAGAATATACCGGGGTGCGCGTAGTGCGGCGGGAAAGCACTCATCCTCTTTCTCCCGCTGACGGGCGGCGTGTCGGGGACATAAGTAACCCGCTTCTTTTCAGCCTGGATTCGAGTTTCGCTTATCACCTGGATAATGCGATAATTTCCCCGGAACTGGCCGCGAAGTTTTCAACCAGCCGGATCGTTATATCGCTGGGCGCATACGTAACGGTAACGGAACCCGGGGTAAAATGGGAAATCACCGACGGCAGCGCCGTTTACCTCATCGTATCGAACGGGGGCGCCCTGGAAACCTATGGGCTGTCACAGTTGGAAGATAAGGGGCTGCAAGCCGAACACGTGTATTATTATACCCTGTTCCCTTATAAAGCCGATCCCGCGGATTATATCTTCGACCGCGGCAATCGTACCGCCGGTATGGCCGCCGGGAAAAATGACATGGCCGGGCTCATGTACGACCTGCTGCCTATCATTTACCACCGTTATGATAACCGCTTGCCCGCGGGAGATGCGCCGGGCATGGCCGAAGAAGATAAAGAAAAGGGCCAATTGCGCCGTTTCCTGGACCTGCCCGGGCAGCAGTTGGACCAACTTTACAGCTTTGCCCGGGCTGCCGGGAACCTGCGCGAAATCGACCGGGTAGACGGACGGCTGCTGCCCCTCCTGGCCCAATGGATCGGCTGGGAAACCGATTACCACAAGGAAATCGAAAAACAGCGCATGGAATTGAGAAATGCGCCTGCCCTTTACAAAGCCATCGGCTCCATACCCACCCTGGAAACCATGATCAAACAAATCACCGGCTGGGAAAACCGCGTAAAAAAATTCCTGTACAGCATATTTATCGCCAACCAGCCGGAAACTTTGTACCCCAGGATATGCTACCGCAGCGAACCGGGCAGCCCCTGGCTGGAAGAGGAAGACATCCTATCCGTGGATTTCGCTTACGATGGCAGGCCCACGGCAGTAAGGGACGAAAACGACGACCTGCAGATCTTTTACCACACCTACAGCAAAGGCAGTTGGAATATCCGGTTCAAAACCTATACAGCGGAGCTCGGCTGGAAACCCAGCAGCCCCTTCACCGGCCCCCCCTCGCTCACCATCGACAAATACCCCTCGGCTGCGTTTCGCAAAAGACAGGCCGGAAAGAAAAAGAGAGCCGAACTGTGGGTTTTCTGGACTATTTATAACCCGGTCACCTATTCACCCCGGGTAAGATTCCGCATGAAAAATTTCCTGGGACAGTGGGCAGAAAGCAGAACCTTCAACCTCGGTGGCCGCGGCGTCCCGCGGAAAAGCCCCTTTGCCGCGGCCGATCATCTCCAGCGCCTCTGGCTATTCTGGCTCGAAGCCCCCTCCGCGCCGCAGGGCAGTTGGCAATTAAAATACAACCGCCGCACCGGGACCAATTGGGAAACCACCCGCCCCTTCGACTTTCCCCCGGACAACGGGCAAAACCCCCGGGTGGGCGATGATTTATTTGTCCTGGTGCACCCGCCGGGAGCGGACGACGCGGATAACGGGCTGACTGTATTCTGGACGCGCAAAAAACCCTTGCAAGGCGCCGGCGCCGGTCTGATGTCTCATCTGAGCTGCCTGGAAATAGCCTACTGTCAAAAAACCGGGCTTGACAGCACCGAGGGCGGCTGGGGCCCGGTGCAGGTGCTGCCCAAAGAAACGAACGGGAGTATTTATGATGACCGCGAACCCGCGGCCATTATAGATGAAAACGGGGCAATCCATCTCTGC
>JAGLSW010000712.1 GCA_023135565.1 Candidatus Aminicenantota bacterium
TGTTTTAGTTTTTTCCAGAACTGAAAGCTACTATTTTTTTTATAGTAATAAGTATTTTTTTTTGTTATAATGATTTCGTAGTTTTGTAGTTACGTAAAAATTAAAATTTGGAGGTTTCATATGGAAAAAGATTGTCACTATTATGTAATGTATTTCATGTGTCTCGCGGCTGGAATGGAGATCGAAGATGCCTACGAGACGGCGTATTGTTCGGAGTATGTGGATGATGCCACGGATGGACGAAAAAAAACACTGATCGATAAAGATAACAACCGCTACATGTTCGATCCGATCCGTTCGGCTCACAATGGTTTAAAATCCATCGGCATCGATATCCAGGAAAAGATCTACTACCCTTTTCATTTTTTGCCGGGTTTAAAGGGAGACTCTTTCGAGGAAAAAATGGTCACCCACCCCGGTAAAGAGGGATATCTGTTCCAAAAAGTGGTTGATGAAGCGTTAAAGAGCAGCAATCATTTCAGGATCGGTGTAAGCCTGCATGCCCTGACGGACACATATTCTCACTGTAATTTTTCCGGCATGTGGAGCTGGTCAAATGATGTCAGCCACCTCAACTATATCCCTGCCGGGAGGAATTGGTTCCGCAACCTGTTCAATAAAATAGGCTGGCATTTTAAACGGGGAATATTTGCCGCGGCGCCTCCCATAGGCCATTCCAATGCTTTTACTTTTCCCGACCGGCCTTACTTGAATTGGAAATATACCGATTATTTAGGTGAATTAACGCTGGTAACCAACAATATTAAATTTGTTATCGGTTTTTTAGACCTTTATGAATCGCTAATCGGGCCATACGCAAAAAAACAGGACAAATCTCCTCGGTTGGGCGATACCCACGACCGGACGAACGATGAACTGCGTCAAAAGCTGTGGGAAGGGGTCAACTTTCACGGCAGCCTGAAAAAACGCTGCCGGAATTGGCAAGCCATTATCCTTAAATTTGCAAAGGAACAAGGTCTTACCATCCCGGATAACCATTTGCACTATGACGAAAAAGAGTGGGAAAATAATGTTTATAAGAGTATCGATGTAAAAAAGAAAAAACTTAAGGTGTCTATCGAGGAATTTGAGAAGTCTCCTCTTTACCGGTTTCACGAGGCAGGCAGGGCACATCGTGTTTTTGTGCTCTCTATAGTTAACGATCCTTCAGCTCTCGGCGTGAGGGCATTGGAAGGCGAAGTTATGATTTCTAATGAAATCATCCATAAGACTCGGGAAAAGAAACTGCTAAAAAAGATTTAGCGCCGTGCCACGCGCTGGGGCCTATGAATGACCGACTGTTATAGCTGTATAGACGATAGTGGAAACTATCCGGCTATTTTGTTCCGATAGACGGCCCCTCATAGGTTCCCCACGCCGTGGGGCCGGGGAATATACTCTCGAAAATAGCCGGGGCAATACGCATGGTTTCTTCTGTTCCCAAGCAGTACTGCATCTTGCTGAACTGTTTGCGGTATTCCGCCACTTCATCGCCCACATTTTTGTTGTGAATGATGATATCGGCCAGCAGCCGGGCCAGGTTATCGAAATCCGCTTCTTTCATACCGAAACGGGTCATTTCCGGTACGCCCATGCGGATACCGCTGGGGTGATAGAAAGTGGCGTCATCGGGCAGGGCCTGGTAATTGGTAACCACATTGTTCTCTTCTAAACGGGTAGCAATCTCTTTGCCGTCGGCGAATTGCGACACGCGGATCAACACCTGGTGGGTATCGGTATAACCGTCTTCTTCGCCGCCTTCCACAGGGATGCCGTGTTTGGCGCAGGCTTTGGCAAAAGCTTTGGCATTGCTCACTACTTGTTTTTGGTATTCATCTTTAAAGAAGTTCATTTCCATGGTAGCCGCTAACAAGGCCAGCATGGTGCCTAAATGGTGGTTGCTGGTGGAACCGGGGAAAGTACGACCATTAATTTCCGTCCACAGTTTCCGTTTATCGCTTCCCTTGGGCATATTGGCGGCCACGATGCCGCGCTGCGGGCCGAAGAAAGTTTTGTGGGTGGAACCGGTCACTACGTCGGCGCCTTCATCCAGGGGGTCCTGGAAATGCGGTCCCAAAATGCCCATTACATGCGCGGCATCGTACATGACTACCGGGTTGTAATCCGCGGTTTTGTCGATGAACTCGCGCATCTGTGCAACCGGTTCCTGGTGCAGGAACATACTCTTGCCGAAAACGATTAGGGGTGGACGGTTCTGGTCGACTAATTCCAACATTTTATCCACGTCGGTTTTGTAAAGGTTATTTTCTGTCAGTGGGAAATTAACCACAGCCCCTTCTACGAAATTAAAAAGAGCGCCGAAGGGTTGGGCGCTCAGGTGGCCGCCGAAGTTGAGATTGTTGTTCATGACTGTGGCCATGCGGCCTGTGTCCGTGAGTTTGGGAAAGCCCTCTTTCCCGGCGGATAGGAATTTAACCATGGCTTTGAATACCACTTCGTTGGCCATCTGCCCGCTGATGGTGCGAGCTTCCACCTCGGAAGCAGAAATGTACTTGCCGAATTCTTCTTTTAATTTTTCTTCCACTTCGAAAATAAACTCGGTGCCCTGGTAGTAGTATACCTGGTTGCCTTTAAGCGCCCCGCTTCCATCCAGCGCTTGCCGTTCTTTTTTCAGGGCGGTTTTATGTTCCGCATAGCGGCCCGAAGGATCGCTGATCTCGCAAAGTTTGACCAGCAGGGAAGGGGTATTCTCCGAAGGGATAAGATTAAAACAGCGCCGTTGGCGCCAGTGGTTGTTTTCAACTATTTTTTGCCCCAATTCCTGGAGATTTTTTTCTAATTGATTCATGAATGCCTCCAAAATAATATGTATTTTTGTATCGAGCGTTTTTTCAAGAGGGGGCCGCGCCCCCAGCCTCTATTATTTTTGCCGCGCAGCGGCTCAAAGGGCGTCCGCGCCGCGGGCTCGTTTTGTAAGTGCTATTATACCAGAAAGAGCGCCAATTGACAAACGGGTTTATGAGTTATTGGAAAGCCATCAACAAAAATAGAAAATTGTCTTTCCGGTAGACTCACCCGGCTTGAGTAAGGGATGTAAGGATGTCACCCTTCAGCGTACCCCGGTTTTTCTATTTTAAAAAAAAAGTTGACAAAATGTTACATTTGAGTTATATTTATGATAGCTCATCTGCCATGTGTAGAAGGAGTAACGGTGCCGTCCTCCCGGGCGTCACCAGCCTTTAAATATTCTTCATATTCCTTGAGATAAACTTTTTGCATCTTTTTCTATACTGATCATAATGTGTCATAGAATATTTATTTATTAGGTTTTATAATAGAAGAATGAGGTCTTAATAATTCATCTAAATCCAAAATTTTCTTTTTAAGGTCAATCCCTAAGTATGAATTAATAAATATGAGCACTTCGTTTAAAAGATTTTTTAAAGCTTTGTCATCTGTAATGAAGTAATCGCAAATCGATAAGTATGCAGCCTGGATGACATCGTTTCGATTCGGATGCGGGCTATATTCTCTTCTAAATCCCCAGTTATAAACTCCTCCATAATATGCACAAATGTAGAATAAGCATGGCGTAGGCTCGTTAATGAGCATATTTATGTATCCTTTTTTTGCATTATTTATCCCTAATGAGCTAAGTGCTTTCTCAATAGTGGTGGTAATTATATCGCTTTTAAAAAGAAGATTTAAAAATACCGGCAGACTTTCAGATACATGCCTATTTTTTATCAATTCTTTTACACGCGAGTCTTTCCTGCTGATATTGCTTGTTATTTTAATACCATTGTTAATGTGGTTGAATGTTTTTTTGCACATTTGGGCAGCGGTGGGCGGTATTTCATCAGGATTTTCTAAATAAAGTAATAGTGATTGCCCCAAATTTCCATCAGCAGAAGCTGGTAGGTATTTGTTCCTTTGAGATATGGCTAAATAAGTTTTTTTTAACAATTTTTCGGGGATATCAAGCGGCGGATAATCTTTATATTTGATTTTATCATAGAATCTTAATAATTCATTTCTTTTCACAATATTTTCATAATTTATAAGTTCAAGGATGTTTATCGTACTCAGGTATATTTTGAATTTTTCGGATAGGCTTTCTAAATTAATATTGCCTCTTCTCTTATACAATTCCCCCAATGAACTGTTATCAAAACACACCTTTGTTTTCATAGCTAACTCATTCACCTTATTTATTTGTTTGAACTGTCCCGACAGATACGAAATAGTAGTATTTCCAATTCATTTTTGTGTGAGTAAAGTTCACCCCTGGAGCGGTTCGACCTTGTAATCGCCGATATTGCGTTCATCGACGTCAAACCCTACGCCCATAAGAATAATCTCTTTTGAAGAGGATAAATATTTTTCAAAATATCTTTTCTCTTTTATCTGCTCCAAAGCCTTTCCCGCGTCTCCCAACTTAAATTCCATGATGTAAACCGTTTCCTCTAACTCCACCACGGCATCGATTCGACCTTTGTTGGTTTCCACTTCGGCCTGGATGCTAATCCCCAACAGTTTCAAGATCAAATATATAACAGTCTGGTAATAACCTTCCCGGTCTTCTACGAACATATCATAAGGAATCTGCGCGAAAAGCGAACGAATGATTTCAAAAAATCTATCCGTGTCACCTTTTTTCAGGCAGGTCTTTAGATCGTCTATAATGACGCTGATGCGGCCCGAGAACTTCGGCGAAAAGTCACCGAGCAGATACACTAAGAACGCCTCTTTCACCTCTGCATTGGGATAAGATAAAATATAAAATCGCTTCCTCCTTTCGGCAGGCTGAATCTTTTTTATGGTTAGATAACCGGTTTGAAAAAGCAGCGACACCACATGCATCCTGTCTATCTCGAAAGACGAAAATACCTCTTCCCCGGCTTTATAACCCTCCAATTCGGACAGGTCTATATCGTACTTTCGGATCAACTTTACCAAAAAAGAAGGCGAACCGCTTTCAAACCAGTAATTGGCGAATTTATTTTCCTGGAATAGGTTCAGGATAGAAAAAGGATTATAAACAAAATTCTTCCCGTCCCAGGAGTAGCCGTTATACCAGGTGCGGATATCTTCTACCAATTCGTCTCTTTTTCCCGTTCCGGCCAAAACGTCGAGCCGCTTGTCGAAATAGCTTAGTAATTCCCGGTGAGTATATCCCAGCAAAACTGCATATTTTTCATCTAAGGTAATATCTTTAAGGTTGTTGAGGTCGGAGAAAACAGATACTTTGGAAAACTTCGATACCCCGGTGATAAAAACGAATCGCAGGTATTCATCCAGGCCTTTCAGGGTGGAATAGAAATTCTTTAAAATATCCCTGTTTTGTAAAGCGATTTTTTGATTTTCCACGAAGTCGATAATGGGTTTATCGTACTCGTCGATGAGAATTACGGTTTTTTCCCGGGCGGATAATTTTTCCACGAATTCAACGAAAGCTTGTTTGTAATCTTTGTTTTTTTTTAGAGTGATGCCGTACTGCTGCGCTTTTTCATAGACGAATTGTTTTAGCGAGTCTTTCAACTTAGCGGGAGTGTCGAAGCTCATTTTCGTAAAATCGATATGAATCACCGGGTGCTTTGTCCATTCCAGTTTATCGTAAATCCACAAACCTTTAAAAAGCTCTTTACTACCTGAGAATATCTCCTTTAATGTAGAGATCAGCAGGGATTTGCCGAAACGCCTGGGTCGGGAGATAAAGTAGAATTGTCCTTTCATGGAAAAAAAATTGTGGATGATTTCCGTTTTGTCAATATATAGATAGTTTCCTTCGATTATCTTACTAAATGTCTGGATACCGAGAGGTAAATATTTCATAATTCTATTATACCATTACATGGCGGTAATAAACAACCTATTTTATAGAATTCAAGTTCCTAACGTTTAGTATTCCCACTCGTCCCCGTAGAGATAGTTGCAGCTCATGGAACCGGACGGATTTTTTACGATCCACTTGCCGGTTTTGGGATCTTTGCGGTATATGGCCGAGTTGTGAGGATTGTTATTTGCCGGTTGTTCAACCCCGGGGTTCGCGGCCTGCTGGGTGTCGTGTTCTTTTTCTTGTTTTTTATTCGATTTGTTGTCTTGATTTTGTTTTTTCGTCATTTCCTCGATTTTTTCAACAGGGCTGCGTTTTATCATAATGAACCCTGCTGCGGTCTCGTACCCGCCTTTGTGTGTATTTTACGGCATTAAAAAAAAAAGCCCGGCAAGCAGCGCCTGCCGGGCTTTTTAGAAACGAAAAATCTGTATGGTTTAATAATAAGCAGTGTCGGATGTTTCGATATTGAGAGAGGAATTGTAGTCCATAGTGGCGTGAGTGATGTTATTAACCGTGATGGTGAAAGGTCCGGTCAGTTTCCTGGCTGAGGCCGAGGTAAAAGTCGCTGTACCGCCGGAACCGGTGACTTTTGAATCGGTGCCGCTGACCACGCCGCTCCAGGTGATGGAGACCGTGGCATTTGGCACTAGATTACCATCGCTATCTTTAATGGTAACGGTGGCTGATGAAGTGTAGCTATTTCCTTGCCTGGAGATGTTCTGGGTAATATCGAATACGTAGGTATCCGGGTATAAATCGTCGTCTACGGTTACGTCTTTGGTGATGAAGCCGGTAGCGCCGTCATCGTCGGTCACGGTTAAAGTAACCGCATAGGTGCCTTTGGCCGCAAAAGTATGTACCGGGTTCTGCTGCGTGGAAGAATTGGTGTCGCCGAAATTCCAATCCCAGGAGACGATGGTGCCGTCCGTATCATAGCTCTGGTCGGTGAACGTCACTACCAGCAAGTTGGCGTTGAAAGTGAAGTCAGCCACAGGAGCTTTCTGGGTTACGGTGATATAATCGGTTTTGACCATGGTATCGTTGCCGTAAGAGTTGGTGGCAGTCAACGTAACAGTGTAAACGCCTTCGGTATTATAGATGTGGGTGGGATTCCTATCGGTGGAAGTGCCGGTGTCGCCGAAATTCCAGGACCAGGAAGTGGCCCCGATTGACTGGTCGGTGAAGTCTACTGTCAGGGGGTATTCGCCGGAAGTAGGAGTGCCGTAGAAATCGGCGGTGGGCGGTACGGTGCCCGCGGTGACCGGGATGCTGCTTTCATAGGGTATCTTGTTCTGGCAGGTGACCATTACGATGGCCGTACCTTCGCTGCCGAGGTCTGTTAGAGCAATATCTACAGAACCGGAAGAATCTACATAACCGGCGCCGTGGAGCACGCCGTCTTTGGTGACGCCCACATAGGAGCCTTCATCAGCCTGGACGGTGACGGAGGTCTCGGTAATCAATAAACTGGCGGGATGGGAAACCGTATTGTTAGCCGGTATGCCCATATAAGTCATGACCGAGGGATCGCCCATCAGGTGATAGATTTCCCAATAATAATCGATCAGGTTGCTGCCAGCCTCGGTTACCGCCATATTACCGGCAAAAATAATTGCCGCATTGGTGGTGTAATGCAGGTTGACCGTTTCGCCGTGATCGTGGAAAGCGCCGTCATAAGCGCCGGTACCGGTTTCTTCATAGGTGGGCCCGGTGCCTACAATAGGACCATAACCTACGCCCCACCAGTAGTCTTCATCCCAGTAGGTGGAATTAGAACCGCCGATCCAGCCGATACCGCCTTTGTCTGCGTTTTGCAGCCAGGCTTCGCCGAAACAGGCATCGCTGTAGTTGGCGCCGAAAGTGTTCGACAGGCAGCAGTTGCCGATGCCTAACAGGTATTTGCCATAGTTATTCAGGTTGGCTACGTCGGTTTGATTAAAAGCGGGATCTGCCGGGCCGGTGTGACTGCAGTGGGCGGTGTAGTTGTAAAAGCCGACGCCGTCGTTGACGGTCTGGATAATATCGGTGCGAGCAGTCGGTCCGTCGGAAGCGGGGTACAACCAGACATTGGGGGCAATGCTGTGGGCTGCATTAAAGTAGTAGGTGGTGCCGTAGTTGATCTGGCCGTTGCCGTAAGGATCCGCATAGCCGCTGTCAACACCGGAAACCAGCGTCACTTCGGCCAAATAACTGGGATCGGGCATGGTGTACTGTTCATACATGAGGGTTTTGTCGATCTGGGGCTGCAGCAGGCCGGTGTTCTGCGCGGAAAAACGGCCGTAATAGATTTCCGGTAAGTCGTCGCCGGTGAATTCGCAGTAGTACAGGTCGGTGATATGATTACCGGCGTTACCGTCCCAGGCCGGGATCTGCTGGTCGTCGCCTACGAAAAGGACAAAAGACGGAGCCGGGCTTTCGGTGTTATACAGGTTCTGGATATAGGTTTTGATAGCTGTGGTGGTAGTGCCGATGGTATCGGTATAACCGGTGATCACTTTATAACCTTTCTTGGTTTTCCATTGGATAAAGGTCTGTAACTGGGCTTCGAACATGCGGTCAGCCACGATAACATAGGTTATCGGGTATTTCGTTAAGTCGGTCCTGAAAAAGTCGCTCCTGTCGTAGTTGAGGAGCTGCCTGTTTACAGGCTCGAAATAGAAGGATGAATACTTTTTCTTCATCTTTTCGGTTAACTTCCAGTTCGGGTTTTTAAATTTTATCCTGACGGTTACGCTGCGGTAGATAGTGGCCCTATTTTCCGTGGGATAATATTCCACGGGAGAAATAGCGATTCTACCTAAGCGGGTGGCGCGCATGGTGCCTTTAACTTCAGCGCCGGCCAGGGGCAGGGCGTATTTGCCGGGAGTCGAATAGATTTCTTTATTATATTCGAACTTCACCGACGCCGGGTCAACCGACTTGGAAAGCGACGGCTGCACAGGCATCAACGGAAGCGGTAAGCTGACCTCTTTCTTTGTGTAGTCGATCACCCGGGCTTTGAGTTTGCAGCCGAAGGGGATAGAAATCAGTTTAGAGGCAATAGGCAGCATGGGTTCGCCTACTTTGAAGGAACGGGTAAAACCTTCGATCCTGGGCAGGATGAACTTGCCTTCCGGGGTACGTACTTTAATGAGATCTACTTTCCCGATTTTCACACGTACGGTGATACCGTTTTTGTCTTCTGACAGGAGAGTCATACCTGAGTCTCCATTACCTATCCGGATGGACTTAATAAGTTTTCCATTGGCGGGATTGACTGCCGGACCCGAACTGCCGAGCCCGATCAGTAACGCGGCGCCGCCGCACAGCAGCAGCGTCAACATGAACACTTTAAAAATTTTACGCATAGCAAAAACCTCCTTGATTTAAGTTTTTTATATTACAATTTTATTATAGCTTAAAAAATTGCATTGACAATTGGTCAAAAGTCCTATTTTTGGTTGTAGTCTCTTTTTTTAAAATAGGACTAAAGTTGTATTTTTCGATTGGGGGTAGTAGGTCTAATTACCTATACCCATGAAATGTAACTATCCAGTTTTGGAAAAAGAAAAATTCAAAGCTTTTGTCGGGGGGGCTTCTCGCTTATTTAAACAAAAGTTTTGATCAAACTTTTTTGAAGGTGCGGTATGCCGC
>JAGLSW010000713.1 GCA_023135565.1 Candidatus Aminicenantota bacterium
GTTTAAAAAAGCGAAAAGCCCCCTATAAAAGCTTTGAATTTTTCTTTTTCCAAAACTGAACACTTACGATTGAGAAAAACTATCCAGTTTTAGGAAAACTGGATAGTTATTCTAATGTCACCCGGCGGGAGAAAACAGCAGTACTGTTGGCGATTAGATCATAAACCCTTATAAAAAGTTCAAATTCACCTGCTTGTTTAATAAGCAGCGGCAGTTTAATATCCAGGCTCCCTTTGCTGGCCCGCAGCGTTTTTTGCCGGCTGTAAACCTTCTCACCCCGGCGGTCTACCAATTCGATCACCACCTTCAAAAGACCGAACATTTCTCCTTTTTTTTCCGTTTCCTTCAACCTGTAGGATTTTATCGAAAAGCTGATTAACGATTCTTCCCGGGCAAAATCAACTATCTGCACTTTCCCTTTAGCAAGATAATGAAGCAGTTCCGTAAGTTCGTCTTTACTATATTTATCTTTATAAACCAGGATCGTCTCCTTTTCCCGGCCCTGCAATTCTACACGCACATTCTTTTCTTCCGCCCTGCCGTCAAAACCGAAAGTCAGCTCATAGTAACGATCTACATGATTTTTTATTTTTATAAGCGCCTGCTCGGTATTGCCTTTCTTGACTGCCGTCCCGCCGCTGTGCCGGGAAATTCCTTCAAAAACTCTCACCAGCCCGGCGTTTATTTTATTTGTAAAACTCACCTCGCTGTTTTTAAACCCTCCAAAGCAAACAACGCTGCAGGGCATATCCGCACCCACCAGTATACCGGCAAACCGCTCCGTGGAAAATTTCCCGTTGGAGAGAAGCCGTTTCCAGGCGTGGGAATATTTCAGTTTTATAGCCGACCGCTGCCCCGAACTCGCATACTGGTAATTGGTATAGTAATTTATTATCCTGGAAATCTCTTTCAAATTTACAAATAAGGTTTGCAGGCCAGGGTCCTGGAAATGAATCCACCAACGCTGGCCTTCTCTCAGTTCCAGTAGTTCGAGTGTGTCCCGGTATTTACCGGCGTCAGGCAGCAGGTAATCTTCTTTGAATTTTATAAAATCCCGGGGAAAGGTATCTAAGAACCTGAGAACCTGGATAAAAGGGACACGACCCCACGCTATCCGGTGCGCTTTCATCAACTGTTTCATCTGGTTCAGCAGTTTTTTTTCTTCCACTATCCGTTTTTCATTATAGAGGTAACAATCGGTTTTCAGCAGGTTCCCCACATGCCTTACTATCCCTTCCCGGTTAGCGGAAACTTCCAGTTGGTATGATTTAAGGGGCGTCAAAATGATAAGGGAGTCGGCAGGGAGCAGTATTTCGGTGCAAAAGAAGGAAATCCCTTTTTCCGCTTCCTTAGTATATTCCGGTATCGAGAAGGAGAGGATAAAATTTCTCCCTAAGGTGGAGGCACCGCCTATGGATTTTTCTTTTTTTTCTATGCCGGTGATCTCCTGGCGGCTGCCGTTTACAAAGAGTTTAAAATGCTCTTTTTTGAGGTTTAATATGGGCTTATCCCCTCCGAAGACCCTGACAGACAACCGCAGGGGGTCGGCGCCCCCAGCCGATAAGGGGGGGGGTGAAACGGTCTCTTTTTCTTTTGGAATATCATGCGAGAGAGCAAGATTCCCGCTTTCAACCAGTAAGGAGCAGAACACGAAAAAGAGCAAAGAAAACCGGATTAGTCCCGCCCTGTTGAGAACCATTCTTTTTATTGTCGAAGTAATCATACTTTTATATACGGGAAGCAGGTCGAAAACGGATAACTTTTCCCCGGCAGGCTCACCACGTGGGCAGGGTATAAGCCGCGGGGCTAAAAGACATAAGAGATTTTTAGAAAAAACGTGTGCCCCTGGTTCCCTGCTTCTCCAAACCGGCTGGTGCCTTTCTGGTAAGCCAACTGGATAGTGCCGAAGGGCGGCTGGAAACGGTAAACAAACAACGCCTGCATATTATATTTGGCAATGGCGGTGTTGGTCTGGTAAAAAAATTTGAGAAACAGGTCTTTGGTAAAATAATTAGTCAACCGCAGCACGTGAATCCAGGTGTTTTCACCTTCCGGGTCGGGGTCGAGGAAAAGCCGGTTCAATTCATATTCTAAAGAAAGACTCTCCATTAACTTGTAATTAAATCTCACTCCGTAAAGTTTGAAGTCTAAATCGAAATTACGACCGGTCTCATACTGCAGCCGCGCCGACTGCCACTCCCGGGTATTATAACCCAAACTGAACTCCACCCGGTGATTAAAAAATTCCTTTTCATAAAGCTTGTACTCTTTGGTATATTCTGTTTCAAAGGAGAATTTATTGGACAGATCGAGATTCAATTCCTGGTCGATCTGCCAACTGCGCAGCGTCCCTTTCTTGCTCCAGTAAATATTGTAATTGGATTCATAAGAAATACGGTCGATGCCGTGTTTCTTGATCCACCAGGTCTTCTCTATAGCCGAATCGAGTTCATTCCGGTCATCGTCGCGGATAAAACCGACACTGTTGGCATTGTCGGCAAAATTCTCACCCAACTGGGTGTAACGCAGATGAATGTGAAAAGTAGAAGAGTCATAACTGGGCCGGATAAAAAAAGCGATATTCTCTTTATTATAGTCCCCGTAGCTTAAAGCCAATTGCCCGGTGACATTAACCTTGGGGGAAAAAAAATGCACTAAGTCGAGGCCGGCACTACCTTGACTCCTGCCTCCGACTAACCTGTTGGCCGCCAAAAAACCGATGGTGGAGGATTTGAAAATATCCTTGCGCAAACGAAAAACCGTATAATTGGCGGATTCTAAGTCCAATTCAGCATCGGCTTTACCCTGCACTGTCATGGCGGAAAACTCATAGCCCCCTTTTTTACCGTAAAACTTGACGCCGCCGTGGATGTCGGCTATGCGCCGGGAATAAAACAACCGAATCCGCTGGCTGTAAATTTCCGAACCTTCTAAGAAAAAATTCCGCTT
Organism: Candidatus Aminicenantota bacterium; assembly: GCA_023135565.1. GTDB lineage: Bacteria > Acidobacteriota > Aminicenantia > UBA2199 > UBA2199 > JAGLQA01. The sequence goes on from JAGLSW010000713.1 coordinate 2,950, forward strand.
TTCCGCCAGCCGCACCTCGAAACGGCTCAGGTTGATCTGCTCCTGGTCTGCTTCTACTGTGGCAAAATCGGGGTTGGCGGTCAGGTTCGCGGACACAGCCTGGGAAATCGCATAACGGGCGTCGATCCCGGCAGAGACTTCGGTTTTTTCGTCCTGCTGCACCCGGGTTACCACATGGGGAATGATCTCCAATTTCTTCGTCGATTTACTTAATTCCAGGCCCGTCAGGGCGCCGAATTGTGACACCCTGCCCGGGTCTTCCATGGGCCCGGTCCAGGTGTCAACTTCGAGCTTGCGCGGGATGGAGCGTATAAATCCCACTCCCCAGGTGCGGTTTTTGCCGGGCCGGAATTTGAGGATCGCGAAAGGGACGGCAATTTCGACGCTCCAACCGAAAGAAGTGACTGCCCCCGCGGACTGCCATTCCCCGTCCCAGGTGGCATCGTTGGTGCGGCCATTGTCGGCAATGCGGCCGTCCGATTGGGTGCCTAAGGGATTGGTGAAAAAATAGTAAGCGGAACGGTGGTCGAAAAAAGTATCGATGGCTACGGCAAAAGCATCATCATCTCCCAGTTCGCTGTCCCGTTTGGTGAGCCGGGCGATAATTTTCCCCGGTTCGGGATCGAAACAGCGGACGCCGAAATAGATATGGGTTTTTGTATAAAGGACGCTAACTTCGGTTTTGAAGGGGGCGGTTTTGCCTTTGTGGGGTTCGTACTGCATAAAATCCCCCGCTTTTTCCGCTTGTTCCCACACTGCTTCGTCGAGTTTACCGTCTATAAAGGGTTTTTGTTTTGCCTCTATAGCGCTCATTAAAATTGA